>JAKLEG010000058.1 GCA_022703175.1 Myxococcota bacterium
CGGCGGTTGTGGTGTTTGCTTTGCTGCCCAATCGTCCTACGGCCGACTACATCGGCGTCAAGGGTGGGGGTCTATCGTTGACCCTCTATCTCGCCGACGCCAACGGTGTGCGCGCGCTCGGAGAGGGTGAGCGTATTCCGGGTGGATCCCAGCTACGTTTTCGCGTTCACCTCGAAGCTGCCTGTACGCTGCAGTTGGCCTCGCTGGATGAGCGTGGCCAGGTCTCCGACCTATTTGTGCATGAGCGCGCCCTTCCTCTTGCCCCGGGAGAAACAACGCTTCCAGGAGGCGTACAACTGGATGCGCGCCAAGGCGTCGAGCATTTCGTGGCCGTATGCGTGGCCCCAGATGAGCCGTCCTTCGATTTGCACGCGGCCTTAGAAGCGTTTGCTGCCAAAATGCCGCCCGGTGTTGCTGGTGTCTTAAGACCAGTCCCCTTGCTAACTCGTAGTCGACAATCGAGCTTTGCCGTGGAGACGTTACCTTGAGCATCATGGGCCGCCGTTTGTTGATGGGCTTTCTGTGGCTTGCCTGGTTGGTGCTACCTGCCGTGGCCCATGCTGAGCTACGTGTGGCGCTGGTGGCCGGTAATGACCGTGGCGCTGCCGGTCGCGCCAAGCTTTGGTTTGCCGAGCAGGACGCCCTGCGGCTCGCCGACACGCTCACTGAGTTGGGCGACTTCGATCGCCGTGGCGTGCAGTTGTTGCGCGGCAAGTCTCTGGGTGAGTTTCGCGCTGCCTACAGTGAACTGAGCCAAGCGCTCCAAAGTGCCCGCGCGCGGGGTGAGCGCACCTTGCTTTTGATTTACTACTCCGGCCATGCGGATGCGCATGGCTTGGAATTTGGTAATGATTTTCTTGGCTTTCAGGAGCTTCGCAAGCTCGTTCAAGAGGCGCCGGCCGATGCCAAAATTGCCATCGTCGACGCCTGTGAGGCCGGGCTCTTAACCCAAGTGAAAGGCGCCAGGGCGCTCGCAACCATCGACTTTGCCCTCACACCCGACGACGGCGCGCAAGGGGTGGCCTATCTTGCTTCTACGGCCGTGGGTGAGACCGCACAGGAATCGGCGACCTTGGGGGGTAGCTTCTTTACTCACCACTTTGAAGCAGCGCTGCGTGGCGCCGCCGACGGCGACAAGGATGGTCGGGTCACGTTGAACGAGGCGTTTCAATACACCTCGGCCGAGACTGTACGGCGAACCATCGGCACCACTGAAGGGGCGCAGCACCCTACCTACGAGTTCAAGATGGCCGGCCGCGGGGACGTTGTGCTTACCGACCTGCGTGCGGCCAACGCTCGGGTGCGCATCCCGGCCGATGCTCGCTCGTCGTACCTGCTACGCAGCGGCACGCACGTGCTGTTGGAAGTTCGCGGCAGTGCCCACGAGACCCTCTTGGCGTTGCCGGCAGGTCATTACGAGGTCGAGCGACGCGGGCCGGATGGCCGTGCCACAGGTGATTTGGAGCTTGGGGCTGGTGAAATCCGCGCGCTGCCGGCACTTGTGCCTAATCGTTACGAATTGGCTCGCGCCAAGGGCGGGCCTAAGCCGGGGTTGGTCTTCGTAGGCGGCGGCGTGGGCTGGTTTGGTTTGAGTGGCGTGGGAGCCCTTCCTGTCGCAAGTACCGGCCTGCGCGAAGAGCTCGGCCCGGTGGGCGTGCGACTGAGGCTGGATGGCGTGTTTCGGACCGTTACCGATGGTGAGCTCCATTACGATTTACGTTGGTTGTCGAGCCAACTGGCGCTGCTTGTGCCCGCCAACACCGATGCCATCCTGATCGAGGTCGGCCCGCAGCTAGGTTACGCCTACATCCAGCAGCGCCTCGATAACCAAAAGATGTTCAGCTCCGGCACGCTCTTGGTCGGAGTGACAGGCTTTGTCACGGTACCTATCGGGCCCGTGCGTATGGGCCTTGATCTGTCAGCCGGAGCCGCGTTCTTTACCCTCAACCACGACAAGACCACGCGGCCATTAGGCAGCGCCGGCTTGCTCATGCTGTACGGATTTTAGATGTCACAACGTCACTGGTATCGCCGTGTTGTGAAGGTGTTGTTCGGTGTGGCCACAATGCTTGCGGCGTGCGGCGACACTCTGGTGGATCATCGCGCTCCCGCCGCGCTGTTAGAGCTTGAGGCGAGCTGCCAAGAGGGGTTGCAAAGTTGTGGGACCGGTTGTTTTCCAGATTCCGACCTGATTTGCGACCGCGCAACCTGCGAGGTCTGTCGCGCTCCCGCTCAAGCTGAGCCTCGCTGCGAAGATACGCGCTGCACCTTTGTATGTGTTGGTGGCACCCGACAATGTGGCGATCGTTGCGTTGCGGAGAGCGTCGTCGCCTGTGGTTCAAGCTGCGCGCTCTGCCCTGAGCCGGAAAATGGCCTAGGAGACGCAGTGTGCGTGCCGGGCGCGGCGCTGGGCGCCGGGCAGTGTGATATTACTTGCGACTTGGGGTTTCACCTATGCGGATCGAGTTGTCTCGAAGAAACCGCCCAAAGCTGTGGCACTGCCTGCGTTGACTGCAGCGGTAGTATTCCGGCTCATGCCACCGCAGTCTGCTCTGCCGTCCATACTTGCGACTTCGCCTGCAACCCCGGATTTTTGCGGTGTGATACTGGTTGTTGCGGCGTGACCCAAGTGGCCACCGGCGCAGATTTCACCTGCGCGGTATCGAATGAGGGCGGCCTGTTCTGTTGGGGCCGCAACGATATGGGCCAGCTTGGCGAGGGTAGCACCACGGCGCAGCCCAACCCCGTGATGGTGTTTCCCTCAGGCGCGCAAGTTACCCGCGTGAGCGCCGGTGCCACCCACGCCTGTGCCATTGCGGCGGGCGCGCTGTACTGCTGGGGGAACAATGCCTCGGGTCAGCTAGGGATGGACAGCACTGCGGCAGGGCTGGAGCCAGCGTTGGTAGCACTTCCGGGCGTTACCGAGGTGGCCGTAGGAGGTTACCTCGAAGCTGTTGCGAGCCCTGTGCCGCACGGCCATACCTGTGCGGTTACTGCGGCCCATGCTGTGTATTGTTGGGGTGACAATGCGCGCGGTCAATTGGGCTTGGGCGACTTAGGCTCGCGCACGGTGCCTACTTTAGTGAGCGGCTTGAGCGCTGCAACAGGTGCCGACGCAATCGCCTTGGGTGCGCGGCACAGTTGTGTGCGGACGGCGAGCGGCGGGGTGGCCTGTTGGGGCGAGCGGACGGTGGGGCAAGTGGGTGATGGCATGGCTTCGGTACAACCTGCTTTGGCACCCGTCACGGTGCGGCTGTCTGGGGTTGGTGCGTTGGCGGTGGGCGAGCGGCATGGCTGCCTCACCGATATTAGTGGCGGAGATCCAGAGTTGTTGTGCTTTGGCAGTGATGCCGAAGGCCAAATTGGGGCCGATGGACCGAGCTATGTTACGAGCCCCACCGCTCCCAGCGTTGGCGGTGGGCTGAGCTCCGCGCGCCCGAACCTTGTGGCGGCTGGACGAGCCCACACTTGTCTGTTGCGTTTGGGTGATATCGGCGGCCTGAAGTGCTTGGGCGCCAACAATCAAGGGCAATTGGCTCTACCTGCAAGCGGTGAGCTGGGCGCGGTGTCGGACGTGGCGCTCCCGGCTACCAACCTACCGCAGGCCATCGCCGCCGGTGGCGACCATAGCTGTGCGCTCTTGGCCGACGGTGAGCTCTATTGCTGGGGTGACAACCGTCACGGCCAGTTGGGGGATGGCACCACCACCTCCCGCTTTGATCCCGCCCCTATCGTAAGCCCCTAGTTTCTGGCTCAGCGTCGCAGACCCTGCCTACCCGCGTACGTTTTGCAGCGCTCGGACACCGAAATAATAGTTGTCACATTTGCAAGAGCTTTGGGGTCTCCCCTTTGTCACTTACCTACAAAGGAGCAGCCTCATGCTGAAAACAGACGCAGTGAAATTGGCTATGTCTTTGATCTCTCTAACTTTTGTGGCCGCTTGCGGAAACGCGAGTAGCCCCCAGGCCAACTTACAAGTGCCTGCGACGGGGGTCACGAGTTCGGCGCTCGTGCGCGGCGAGATCAGCTCCTTGGCGCCGTTGGTCGTCGCCGGGACTCATATAGAATCTAGTCATGCCGTGATTACGATTGATGGCCAAGACCAGTCACCCTCGGCGCTGGCTTTGGGCATGATGGCCACGGTGCGGGGACGTGTTGCGGCTGATGCGGTGGCGGCCACCGAGATCCAAATCGAACATTTGGTGCGCGGCAGTGTCACCGGCCAAACCACAGGATGGCTGTTTGTCGGCACCCAAGCGGTGCAACTATCGGTAGGTACGGTGGTGGCCTCGGCGTTAGGTGATGCCAACGCCATACCGATCGGCATGCGGGTGCGGGTGTTTGGCCAGGGGACCGACGACGGCGCGGTGCTTGCTAGTCGCGTGGACGATGACCCGGGCCATGAGGCCGAGGCTGAGTTCGAGCTTGAGTTGAAGGGCTTTGTGAGTGCGCTGAGCACCGACAAGACGGCATTTGACCTGAGCCTGAGCTTGGGTGCCGATGCCAGCTATCATGTCACCTTGGCCGCGGGTGTTTTGCTCCCCGAGGGTCTGCTTGAAGGCTCGTGGGTCGAAGTGCGGGCACTAGAAATGCCGGTGGCCGGCCAGTTGATTGCCGCAGCGGTCACGCTCAAAGACGACTTCTTGGGTCACGAACCAGAAGGCGAGCACGAGGGTCATCCGGAGCAGGAAACTGAGCACGGCGTCGAAGTTGAAGTGGAAGGCTATGTTACGAGCGGCGATGCGCAGCGTTTTGTTTTGGCAGGCCAAACTGTCGTGACCACCGCGACAACGGTGTACGTGGGTGGCAGCGCCGCAGAAATCTTGTCGGGAGCCAAGCTTAGCGCCGAAGGCACGCTGGGTAGCGACCAGGTACTTGTGGCCATGCAGATCAAGTTCCACGAGTTCGTTCGTCTCCAAGCGCCTGTGACTAACTTGCTTGTCGAAGGCGAGCAGCAAGGCTCGTTCATGCTCCTCGGTTTGACGGTGTTCGTGAATGACACCACCGAGCTGCGCGATGGTTTGTCGCTTGCCACCCTGAGCGAGGGGTGGGTGGAGGTGCGTGGTTTCTTGGCGGGCAATGGTAGCGACATCATCGCGGTGCAAGTTGGCATGGCCAATGATGCTCGCTTGTTTATCGAGTCGGTGGTCACCGCGAAAGACGATGGCGCCCATACACTTGTGATGTTGGGTATCACGGTGGCGCTGGCGCCGGTTGTTACCGACAACCAGGGCGAGAAGCGTGGCGGTGGCAGCGATGACGGCACAAGCGAGATGGCAGCCTTGTTCCCGCTCATCGAGGTAGGCAAGACCATTGTCAAAGCGCGCGGCGCTGATGCTTCGAGCTTCGTTAGTGGCACGCTGTATGCCAACGAGCTGGAGCTCGAAGAGCTCGACAACCAGGAGTGAGTGGGCTCAAAGAAGGCAATCAGGTCGTGCTAATCCTGCTCTTCCGCTAGCACGTACCAGGCCTCGTGCGGCGACCACTCACCACAGGCCAGGCAGGCCGTGACCAACCATTGCTTGTGGCAATTGGGGCAGACGCCATGGGTGTCGAAAGTGTTCCATTCGTAGCCGCATTCGCACAACCAGCGGTCATGCTGGGTGGGCTGCCACTTGCACAGGGGGCAGCGGATCTTGCTGGGGTGGCCGTCAAACGTGGCACCTGCGGTTTTTACCTCCTTGCTCTTGTGGGGCAAAACCGGCGTGGCTTTGCACCATCGCGGCGTGAAGTGGCGGTTGTCAGAGACAGTCGCGAGCTGATCGAGCTCATGGAGGTCAGTGAGCAGCTGCACGGTGATGCCCCTACGGACAAAGGTCGTTCGCCGCGCCGGGCGAGCCCCGATCTGCGTAGGGCGGGTGGATGGAAGGTGCTGGACACCAGGCGTTGATATCGTCGTTGCCGGTGGTGGTTAGCACCGTCGGGCTGAGCGAGCGACTGACGCCGCTTGACGGATTGGCATAAGGAGCGGTGTCGATGCTGGTGTCACCTAACAACAGCGTGAGCGTCGAGGCCGAGTTGAACAGCGCAGCACCTGCCACCGAGGCCGTGGCGCTCACGCCATCCACCGCCGCGCCCTGGCCAGCAACAATGATGTACTGCCCCGGTGACACCACCAGGCAGTCGCGACTGTCTAGGGTCCACGTATAGGTCGTGGGAGTCGCGTTGGTCACCTCAAAGCGCAGGCGATTCAGATCCAACGAGTGGTCGGCTGCCACGTAAATTTCGAACCACTCGCGATTGACGTCGGCGCCTGACGGGTCAGGCATGATCTCGGTGATCACCAAGTCACCAGCGGCAGGCTCACGCAACACCCGGGCGCTGCCATCCTGCAAACAACCCACAGGTTCTTCGGCGCAGCAGCAACGGGCGGCCTCGATAGGGCTCACGTAGTAGTTTAGGTTCATGTCACAGCTAGCCGTGGTGATGAGATCCCCATAGCTCAAGCAGGCGCCGCCCGAGCCAAAGATCGCACTGCCTTGGGCCGGCGCCCCGCACGCATCTGCGCAGCGCCCGCCTTGAGCCGCGCACACCTCGCTGCAGGTGACCGACTCGTTGACGGCGCTATTGCACCCGGTCCAAGCAAAACACTCACCGTCTACACAACCTGCGCTCTCATTGCAGTGACGAGCACAGCTGCCACAGTTATTGGCATCGGCTTTTGTGTTGATGCAGTGCCCGTCGCAGGCGGCGTGGTCGACGGGACAGGTGAACGTCAACGAGGCGCTCTGGGTCGCGTGCGTGCCGGCGACATCAACGAAGTCTGCAACGAAATTGCGTGTTTCTGGCGTCAGGCCAAAGTTCAGCGGCGCGGCAGCGCTCACTTGGTCCCAGCCTAGAGTGATCGAATAGTCACCGCCTCCAGAGCCCTTGATGAAAGGCCCGTAGGTGATCGTACCAGAGGTATCTCGCAAGACGCCGCCCGCGACATCGCTTGGGCCCAACGGTGAGGTAACAATCGCGGTGAACGTTACGGTGTCGCCTTCGGTCAGCGTCACGGCGCTGGTGGCCAACGACGCCACCGTGAAGGTACCGGTCAGACACTCTCCTGTGGTGTTGCAAGTGCCGGCACAGCTGCCGCACGAAACTTCGCAGACCGGATCGGGCCCACATTCCCGCCCGGTGCAATCAGGCGTACAGGTCACGCACTCGCCTTGGGTGTTGCAGCTGCCAGAGGTGCAGGTACCACAAGAAGTTCCACACACCGGGTCGGGTCCGCAGATTCGGGCGCCGCAATCAGGGGTACAAGCTTGAGTGCAGGCGATGGTGTCATACGTTAGGCAATCTGCGGCACATGCCAGCGTGCCCCCGGTGTAACCCAACATGCGGCAGGTCAGGCCACCAAAGTCAGGTCCATCACAGGCTTCGAGGCTCTCCCGTGTACCATTGCCACAGGTCAGCGGCGGACCGCAGGCGCTGGTATCGTACTCGGCACAGTTGGCGGTACAGCGCAACGTGCCGGATTGGTAGCCCAACGATGCACAGGTGGCTTCGGCAAGGTTTTGGGCATCACACGATTCCAGAACATCTATCACACCGTTGCCGCAGGTGAGGGGCGCCGTGCAATGACTCAGGTCATACCTAAGACAACCGCCTTTGCAGCCCAGGTTGCCGGATGCGTAGCCCAGGCTTGTGCACGTGGTCTGACCGAGCGCGGTGCCATCGCACAACTCACCTATTTCAACCTCATGGTTACCGCACACCGCCGTGCGTGATGCACGTGGCGTGTGGGTGGTGGGCTCGTCGCCGCCGCAGCTGATGCTGGCCAACACCGCCCCGCATACAGTCGCAACGATGTGAACGTTTCGCGCCCAAGGTCGATGAACGCTAGGCATCGCAATCCTCCATCTTTCAATCGACCGCATTATGGCGCAGCGCCCGTCGGACGTATAGGGAGGCGGACGGCGGTGAATAGGTGGGATGGCGGCGTCCCGCCGATATCTAGGGACGCGATAGCAGCGGCGTCAGCACCGAAAACTCGGCGCCTCCCTCGACGTTCCTCACTTCGAGCCGTCCCCCCATGCTGCGTTCAACGATCTGCCGGGACATGTACAGCCCCACGCCGATGCCACCTTCTTTGGTGGAGAAGTAGGGCTCGAAGAGACGTTGAAAGATTGCCTCAGGAATGCCGCCCCCGGTGTCGCGCACGCTCAGGCAGCCGAAGCCATTATGCAGGGTCAAGCGCAACAACACCTGACCGTCGGTCGATTGGTTGGCGGCGATGGCCTGCTTGGCGTTGGTCAGGAGATTCAACAACACCTGTGAATACTCGTTGGCAAACCCCAACAGCATCAGATCCTGCGCCGCCTCGATGGTGATGGTAATGCCGGTGTGGTGGAAACTCGCCTCGACCAACGCCACTGTCTCGCGCACCTGCTGCAACGCCGAAAACGCGCTCTTCTCTTTTTGGGGCCGAAAGAAGTCCCGGAAGTCGTTGATCGTCGACGACATCTTTTGAATCAAACGGTTGCCGTCGTGGGCCGCCTGCTCGACCGTGGCAGCCGTTAGCTCGCCAAAGCGTGAGGCATCGCGCAAGTTGGAGAGCACCAGGCCAAGCGCATTGAGTGGCTGGCGCCATTGATGCGCGATGTTACCTATCATTTCGCCCATGGCGGCCTGGCGGTTTTGTGTGATGAGCAGCTGATCTTTTGACCGCAGCTCGGCGACGCTTGTTTGCACGCGGTCGGCCAGAGAACGGTTCAACTCCTCAAGCTGCGCCTGCTTGGTGGCAAGCTGCGCTTCCGACGCTTTGCGGGCCGTGATGTCTTGGATCAGGCCAAAGTAAAACACTGGACCGCCGGTAGGCTCGGAGACCGGTTGCACGTTCACCGCCGTCCAAACCCCGGAGCCATCCTTTCGCAGCCAGCGAACCTCGGCTTGGATGTGAATCCTGCCGGGATGCTTGAGAAGATGGCGCCGCTCTAACATCCCGGAGACGCACTCACGACTGGCGAATTGCGTGACGTCGTTACCCACCAGCTCGCTCAGGTCGTAACCCAGCAGTCGCGTAAAGGCTGGGTTGGCGTCGAGGATGATGCCCTCCGGGTTGGTGCGCACGATGCCCAACTGGGAGCCGGTGTAAATCGCCCGAATCCAGGCCTCGGCCCGGGCCCTGCCTCGCAACAGCGTGTGCGTCGCAAGGGCCACCAACAACGAGGCCAGCATCCCTACGATGGGTGCAAGCGGCGGCTGGAGGTTACCCAGTTCGCGGGCGAACTCTGGACTCGGGCTCACGTCCAGCGTCCAGCTGTGGCCTGCCACGTGTAACAAACGGATGCCGATGAACCGCGGCTCGACGGGCAGCACGCTCGACTCTGGGGTGGCGTACAGGAGTTTTTCGTCCTGTGGTTGTTCTCCGTCAAAGATCTTCAGGTGCAAGTCGGCATATTGCGGGCCGCGAATGCCCGCCATCAGATCGTAGGCGCGAAATGGCGAATAAACCCAACCCAACAGATTGGCGCGCCGTTCTTCCTGAGTGCCGTGCGCTTGGTTGCTGCGATACACCGGCAGATACATCAAGAAACCGGGTTGGATGTTGGTCTCAGTCTCCTGCACCAAGTAAACCTTGCCTGAGATCGCCACCTCATTGTTATCCCGAGCACGCTCAAGCGCGGCGCGCCGCACCGGCTCGGTGAGCATGTCGTAGCCAAACGCCCGCAGATTGCGGTCACGAAACGGTTCAAGGTACATGATGGAGGTGTACAAGGGTCGCGGTTGACTTGGCCTAATCTCGTAGACCGGCGTGCTCACCTCACGACGCACCTGGGCCACGTGGTCCAGAACTTCCTCGGGGCGCAACACGATCGCAAAGCCGAGTCCTTGAATTCCGGGGTAACGACGCTGCAATTCTAGGTTGTTCACGTAGGCGGCGAAATCCCGCCGGGTCACGTCGCTGCTGCCTTCGAACAGCCCGCGCGCGCCGCGCAACATTTGCTCGTAATCCATCAGGCGCTGCTCGACTCGCCCCACCAAATCGCTCACCCGTAGATCAAAGCGAGTCTGTGACAGCTGTTCGGCACTCAGGCGATTGCTACGATAGAGGTTGAACGACAGCGTGGCCCCCGCCACCAACACCGCCACAGGTAGCCACCACGCGGTCCACGGCGAACGATAGAGCGCCACGAACTGCTCACGCATGTGCCATACAAGATGTCGTGAGCTTGTCCGGCGTTCCGAGGGTGTGGGTTTAGTCGACGTCACGCTGGGCCTTTCGAGGTGGCCACCGGCAGCAACACGGTGAAGATGGCCCCCTCGCCCGGCGCCGATGCCGCAGTCACGATGCCGTGATGTCGCCGCACGATCGCCCGACACAAAGCGAGCCCCAACCCTTGACCTCGCACGCTCCCGCGCGGCTTGGTGGTGAAGTAGGCATCGAAGATTCGGGGTAACACTGCGGGTAGTAGGCCAGGCCCGGTATCCTGAAAAGTGACACTTAGGTAACGCCCCTCCGGCAGCGCCGCCAGCTCTCCGGCTAACACCGTGCGCTCTTGAACTGTCACCGTTAGCACCCCGGCATTGCCCATCGCTTCACGGGCGTTCGTCGCAACGGCATCCCACGCCCGGTAGAGCAGCTCGACATCCTGCGCAACCGGCGGCAGATTGTCTGCAAGCTGCATGCGCAACAAGGTGGTGCCACCGCTCAACGCTGCCGTAAGCGCGCGCCGCAAGGTCGGCGCCACCGAGTTCACCTGCATCTGGGCCGGCCAACTCTCTGAGAGTGTCAGCAGTTGCGCCCCCAACTCCCGGGCCTGACGGGCAGAGTCTAACGCCGTCAGTAGAAGCTCGCCCAGCTCAGATGTAGGCTGCGTCAGCGGCGTCGCCACTTCGAGCGCAGCCAACAACACCTGCAGCAAATTGTTGAAGTCGTGTGCCATGCCGCCCGACAGGAGGCCAAGCGCCTCACGCTCGTGGTCCACCAGACGCTCGACTTCGTGCTGTCGCGCGAGCGCCAACTCGGCTTCGCCGCGCACCAGGCGGGCACAGGCGAGCAACGTGGCGTCGAGTTTGTCGGTGTCCACCGGCTTGGTGACGTACTTGTCGACCCCAGCCTCGATGGAGCGTTGCAGGTAACCCACCTGTTCAAACGCGGTGGTCACGATGATGGGCACATGCGCATCCAATCGTCGAATCGCCGCGGCCAACTCCAGGCCGTCCATCTTTGGCATTTGGATATCGGTGATCACAATCGCTGGGTGTTCGGCGCCAAACAGGGTCAGCCCGGCCATTGCATCCGCGGCCACCAACAGTCGCCCAACCCGGCGTCTGAGCATGTGTCCCAATAGCTCGCGAGTGGTGGTGTCATCCTCCACATACAGAACCGTCAGGGTGGCTAGCCAAAGACGGTCGGCATCGCGTGGGTCAGCGCTCGCCATCACTGCGGTTAATGTAGGGAGCGATCGGTGAAACAACCAGTGCTTTGCGTCTACTGCCAGTCGTTTGAGGTCACGGCTGGTGGTGTCGGTACAGGAGCCGGAGCCACGGGCGCTGGCGCTTGTTCTTCCCAGGCCCCTTCAAAACCAAGGCCTAGCATATGTGCATAACCTGCGTATCGCCCATTCGCCGAGGGGATGTTTAACCCTGAGTCGGCCGGCGCCGTGGCACTGTAAATCGACTCGGTCACCGTGTAAGGGCGCAAATAGACGTAGGAATACGACAGGCTAACGGTGACGCTCGGGGTTAGGCGATAGAGTGCGCCAGCGCTTAAATGGAACTGCGTGTAGTCCAGGTTGATCGGCTGCACTGTTTCGTTCGGAATGTAGCGCGGGTCGTAGTCAAAACGCAGTCCGGCGCGCAGCTCGTCGCTAAACTTGCGGTCTACGCGCAGGCCCACCATCCAATCGTCATGAAGGTTCTTCACCGACACCTGTCGCCCTTCGATGAACTTGGGCGAGGCCTCGGTAACATACGCCAACACCGCGTGCTGCACGCTCTTCTTGATGTATTGGAACAACAACGCCGTCGTGAAGGACCCGACCTCCACCTCCGACTCGGCGCTTAGCTGCCATGGCATCGGGTAGCGCACTTCCACGTCGCCTTTGGGATCGAGCTGAAAACCTGGTAACGCCGCCATCAGCTCATCGGAGGCGTCAATGATCACGTGGCCGTGCATGACGATGCCTTTCGGAATCGCCACTCCCAGGCCAAGTCGCCACCAGGGCAGCGGTCGCGCCCATACGCCCATCGCCGTGAGCACGCTCCAGCCATCGGCTCGCATGTGTTGCTGACCTTCCAACAGCGGATCTTCAAGTGGCAGGGCCTGTGAGCCCACCCGGCTGTTGACGAAGGCGCCAAAATCCACGGCAACGTTCAGGTCAGCTCGGCCGTACAGCGGCCCGACCACCAGCGCTAAACCAAAGTCATCTCCCAACTGCAACACCGGCCCGGTAACCGCTGCCGCAGTGATGAATGAGCTGCGGCCGTTGGAGAAGTAACGTTGGGCACCGCCTTTGGGCCAATCGGCGCCCACCGCTGTCGGGCTGTAGATGCCGCCGGTCCAGCGCACCGGCCCCCACGCGGGTGTTACGAGGGTCAGCGAGGGATCGGGTGCCGGCGAGGTAAACTCCACCTTGTCGTACGATTGCCCGGTGTTGGGGTCGAGGCCGGCGCGCTCATAGCTTAGATGCACCAGCGACCCCACCAGGTCCAACTCTACCCCGGGCGCTGAGGCCGGCAATGAGGCTACGGCCGCTGGATTCCAGTAGAGGCTAAAACCTGTGGCACGGGTGGGGCCTGCGAACATACCGCCCGCGGGAAAGGCGTGGGCCAACCGCGGTGCTGCACCGACACCGACCGCGACAGTCAGGGTCAACGCGAACCCGCGCATGCCACCCACTTTTCGCAAGTGTTACCGCCGATGTCCGCGACGCAGCCGAAGCAACCCAAGCAGCACAACCAGGCCGCTTAACTGCCCCCCTGACACCGCCTGACAATTAAACGTGGCATCGTGATCGACGCCAAACGAGGCCGAGCTTGAACCGACGTTGCCTGCGGCATCCATCGCAAACACGGTGACGCGCACGATTTTGTTTTCGGGCAGACTGGTCAGCTCGATGCTGCCGTCGGCGGCAACGTCGCCCACGCTTCCGGCAATCACCGATCCATCTGGCGAGCCATCGTCGTGCCAAACCCCAGCCGTGAACCAAAGCTGCAGCTGTGACGCCGGGGTTTCGTCATCCACTGCGGCGACCTTGAGCGTGGTGGTGGCCGCGCGACTCACCCCGTACGGGGCTTCGAGGACAGTGACCACCGGGAGCACCGCGTCGACGTGCACGGTTAGCTCCACCGGCGTTGGATCCTCATTGTCGTTCAAGTCGATGGCAATCACCCGTACCTGGTGATCGCCGCCACTCAGGTTATCCAGCGCGATGACGTCCCCGGACGCAAACGCCTGCACTAATTGGCCGTCCACCAACACCCGATGCCTCATAAAATCATTGGGCGTGCGGTCGTCGGTGGAAGCCACCATAAATGTCGAGGAGGCGCGTGCGGGCGACGGCGGCAGTCGCGAAATCAATGTACTGGGAGACACGCGGTCGGTGTGGTCGATGGCGCACATATCGATGCTGGCCTGCACGTGCGAGGGGAAGACCGCCATATGATCCAAGCGCACTGCCACGGGGGCCGTGACAAACAAACCACTGGTAAGCGGCAACGGCCCTATGTTGGCGGCAAAGGCTGGCATCAACAGCTTGTCCATGATGCCGCGCAACGTGCCTTCTGAGAAAACCAGGTTGGCGTCCTCACTGGCCTGAAGCGACAGCCCTGGGGAGGTGACATCTAAAATTTCTAGCGTCAACGCTTGTAGCGCCTGGTCGAGCCGCACTTCGCCGGCCAACTCCGCCGACGCCAACGCCAACATCTGCGCGGGCGCCGCCGCCCCCGGGACTTCAATATTCACCTCGACCGAGAGCGCCTCGGAGCTGACCTGTACGTAGGCATCGCCACTTTGGCCAAGATTCACGGTGGGCGGCTCAGTGACCGCGAGCGCTGCGCGCAGCATTGCACCGGGCGCAATCGGGTCCAAGTACTCGCCCAGATCTAAAGAGTAATCCACCGTGTTGAAACAGAGCCAACCAGACAACCACGCAGCTCGAACCCCGCGCTGCACGAACGGCTGCGACATTGTCATCGTCAACAAGCCGTCGGCGGGTGGGGTGGGCGCACGAACTGAGGCATTCTCTTCGGGCAATGAGGCCTCTGCGGGAACACAGGCAGCCTGACCCGCCGCCGGCGTGACGTTGGCGGTAAAGCTCACCTCAATCGCGTTCTTGTCGATGCTAATACCATCGGGCAGCGCCGCAAACCTGAGGCCATACATTTCAAAACCATCGGCCAACAGGCCATCGATGGTGTCGGCCAGAAACAGCGGCAGCTCGTCGCGCAGCGCGGCTTCCACCTGCGTCACCAACATCTCCACCACGGTGTCGCGATACCAGTCGTACACCCCTTGGGTGATTTCGTCATACAAGCCGCAACCGTTCAGTTGCATCGTCGTGGCGTAGGGATCCACCGTGATCTCGACCACGGTGAGCGGCATCGCCGTCACGCACGCCGCCACGGTGGGTTCCATGCGGCCATGGATCTTGATGTTGGTCGTGGTGAGCTTGCCCGGACACTCGGTGTCAGGCATCGCGCACAGCTGAAAGGCCATGTCGCCGTTCGCGGTGGCATCGAGGATACCGTCCACTTCGAGCGCTCCGTTGACGAGCGTGACCGTCAGGTCGCTGAACAACATATCAATGGTGCCGCTCTTGATCGTTAGAATGTTGTCGTCGAAGCCATCGGGGCACTCGGCCAACACGTAACTGCCCAACGGCATATCCATCTGCGTGGGCAGGTTGTCGACCAACAGGCCGGTTACTAGCGGCAGGGCTTGAGCATCCAGGCGCGCCTTCAGAGCTTGGGGAATCGCGCCGCTCGGGCAGGTGGCGTGAGCGACATGCGGCAGGCTCACGGCCAAAAGGCCCAAAATCGCGGTGGTTCCCTTCATTCTCACTCCGGCGGTCTAAGGGGCGTCCCTAACGGGATTGTACCCTTATCGCCATATCACCCCCGGCGTTTCTCAAAAAAGTGCCAAATTCCAATGAGTTAGATGCAGCGCGTCAAACCCACGCCAAGGCCACGGAAATTTGGGTCGTGATATTACGGGCATACGGCATTTAGGGCTTTTTCGTCGGCGCCGATGTCGGGCAGACCCACGCGTGCCTCCCCCTCAAAGTCGTCCGGTGCCGGGAGCACGATCTCGGCGTCGCCTTGGTCGATCATCAGGTTGGCGTCATCGCTCGCGCTCCCAAGGTGTACGTTGTCGGAGAGGCAGAAGGGCCAATCGGTGGTGCGTGCGGAACCTCGAAGAGCCAACGGCGCGAGCATATTGTCGTTCACAAGGCAGAGCGAGTCTCCGGTAGCGGTGGAGTACGCGCAAAAATAGCTAGGTGATCGCCCCATGAGCCGCGTGTCGACCAGAACATTGTGCTCAAACTTTGCCCCTAGGGTAAGCTCCTCGTTATTGAGCAGCGCTTGGTTGTCCAATACCCCGATCGCAATCATCCCATCACCCACACTAAAGATGTTGTTGACCAGCGTCGTGGAATTCGCGCCATCCGGGTTCACCATGAATAGCGCCACGGTCTCTGCCAGATGCGTGCAATTCATCGTCGACGTCGAGCCGCATAGGCCGCCGTGAATGGTGTTGTGCACCAGCCAAGGCGATGCCCCCGTTAACGCCACGCCCACAACACGGCTGGTGGTTACGTTGTCACCATTGGGGAGATTGGCGGGCACAGCAAACACCACGTTGTTGTAAATCGCGGCGGGCTCCGGTTTGGAGCCAAGCCCCGATCCGTGATCTAGAAAGATGCCAATGTCGCTCTGGTACAACTGGCGGTCCCGCGGTGCCACGCGATTGTGGGAAATCGTCAAAACGTTGGAAGGCTCTGGGAGATCATCGTCGACCTCGCCTTGGCCGTCGCGCAGCGCCACGTGGGCACCGGAAATCAACAGGCCATTGTCCATCATCGTGCCGGCAACCCCTAATAGGTTGTGATGTACGTGGAGCTCGCGGGTGGCCAGCAACCACAGATCGTGAGTCGGCGGTTCGGCCAACGTGCGGCCGGTGTTGTGGCAGGCAAAGGTCTGTTCCGGCAGGTCTTGCGTACCGATCTCGCCTTGTTGGGTACCGTTCAAGAGCACGCACCCCATGCGGGCCGTGGCCAACCCCACGTTGCCATTGCGAACGTCGGCGAACCTCAGGTCAAAATTGCTATCCAACAAAGTGACGTTGCTCGAACCCGCCACGGGGGCGTGAACTGCCGTCACATCACCATCCAACACGCCTGCCATGAGCCGACTGGCCGCTAACCCCAAGCCGGCCGAGGTTTGGACATCCATGCCGCGCATCTCAACGTTGTTCGCCGCCAATAGCCAAACACCTGCCATCACCTCCGGCGCAAACACATCACTCGTATTGCCCGAGTCGATGTTCAAACCCACAGCCACACGCATCGATGCATCCGCAACGTTTGCGTCATTCACCCCCAACATCTGCACGCTCTGACTACCGGCCCAGATGGCGCCCGCCGAGTAACTGCGAGAACGCGGCGCTGTGTCCAACCAGCGGTCGGAGTTGCGAAGCTGCGCCCGTACCAACGCCCAGGTATCGGAGCCACTGGCAGGAACCAAGGCAAACTCGTTGGGTACCGAGCCGTCCACCAGTCCATCCATCACCGCAACCTGGCGCAGCGCCTTCTTGTAGAAACCCACAGTAGCGTCGACTGTCCCGCCTGTGTATCGCTCGAAGAGAACCGTCCCTGCCGCCACCGAGTGGAGAGCCACGGCCTCGTCGGAGGCATCGGCTTGCAGCATGATCTGCGCCGCCGTGTCGTGGGTCTTAAGGTACGCGGCGCCCGTGTCATACAGAGCCACAGCCTCGGCATTTCCCGCCGCTGCTTCGTTACGGACCCGCGCATCCAACTCCCCGATGGAGATCTGTCCTGAACCATGACACGCCACCTCGTCGCCACAGTCAGCTTCCGGCTCCGACCCCAACTGCCCGTCATGGAGCCCGAAAACCTTGGGTTGAGCCTCCACAGCTCCAGAGGAGGCTGACAAAACCAGGCGGACGGTCGTGTTGCTCTGAATCTCAAGTAGGCACATGTCCGTACTCTGAATCCCTGTCACCCTCCCGCTGCTCTCCACCAGGGGTCCCATGATTTGGACACCGTCGACATACGCGTCGCTGCTGCCGTTGCCCGTCAACTCCAATCCAACTGCGACATGGGCCGCACTTGGCATCACAATGACCGTGTTGGAGACCGTCACCACAAAGGTCCCGCCCGACGCCGAGAGCGCCACGATCTCCTTGCCTGGCGCCGAGAGGGCCTCCATTTGCGCAGCGCCCGTCCCCAGATAGCTGTCAGTGATCGTACTGTCAGAGCCATCCACCTGCACCAAAACGCAGCGCGCATCTGCGCACGGGCCAGCAAACCGAATGGCCAATTGAGCCAAGGTGTTCAAACCGCCCGGTTGCAGCGTAACCCCCACCGGATCGGACACAATGATTTCGGACTTCGCGAATTCGTCGCCGGCAAACTCGGCTGTGAAACCTCCGCGGACAGTGAGGTTAGGCGGCACGCTCAAGCTCGACTCAACATACGTACCGACCGCAACCTCCACGTCGCCAAGACTAAAATGCTCGGCCACGGCGATGGCGTCAGCAATCGTACACCAAGGATTGGTTGGCGTGCCTTTACCCAAAACGTCAGAAAAATCGGGCTCCAACTGCGCACATCCAGTCTCGGGCACGTTGCGAACCCGAGCCCCCACATCCACCACCACCACCACCACCGACGCGCTGGCGCTTTCGTAGCCATCCGACACCGTGAGCTTGATCGAACAGGCCGACGCCTCGGTTGCAGGTAGGGACCAAATCGCAAAGGTGGCCTCGGTGTGCGCATTGCCAACGTCGCTCGTGCAGCCGCCCGTGATATCCCACTGATAGCTAAGTGGGTCACCGTCCTGGTCCTCAGAGTTCTGCGCGGTCAGTACCACCCAAGCG
Source organism: Myxococcota bacterium (assembly GCA_022703175.1). Taxonomy (GTDB): domain Bacteria; phylum Myxococcota; class XYA12-FULL-58-9; order XYA12-FULL-58-9; family XYA12-FULL-58-9; genus JACRCV01. The sequence goes on from JAKLEG010000058.1 coordinate 18,053, forward strand.
TTGCCGCCCACCTTGAACTCAGCCGCACCCCTGTTGATCACCGCCACCGGTGCGTGGTTGCAGGTAGAATCAGGCCGCA
>JAKLEG010000580.1 GCA_022703175.1 Myxococcota bacterium
CGCGAAACAGGTCGCCACGTTCGCGCCGCTCGTCGTCGGAGAGGATCCGAAAGCCTTCGCGTATGTTCTCGTCATACGTATCGACGAGAAGCAGTTCGCCCGTCTCTGCGTCTTCCAACTCTAGGATCCCAATCGATGGCAGCGCCTGTTCACGCGGATCCACAACGCTCACCGCGGTAACGTCGTGTCGTTTGGCGGCGACCCGCAGCTTCTCGGCGTAGCTTTTATCCAAGAAGTCTGAGATCACGAAGACCACTGCGCGGCGGTGCAGCACTTTGCCCAAGTAATCCAGCGCCACTTCGAGGCTTGTGGCGCGGCGGGTCGGGCGGTACGTCAGAATCTCGCGGATCACCCGCCAGACGTGGGCACGGCCTTTCTTGGGCGGAATGTAATGCTCAATCCGATCGGAGAAGATGATAAGGCCGACGCGGTCGTTGCTCTTGATCGCGGTGTAGGCCAACACCGCAGCGAGTTCGGCGGCAACCTCGTTCTTGAGCTTTTGCACCGAGCCGAATTGCCCGGAGGAGCTCACATCCACCAGCAGCATCACGGTCAGCTCGCGTTCCTCACGGTGCTCCTTGATGTGTGGTTTGCCCGTGCGCGCGGTGACGTTCCAATCGATGTGACGCACATCGTCACCCGGTTGGTACTCGCGCACCTGTTCGAACTCCATGCCGCGGCCTTTGAACGCGCTTTCATATTCGCCAGCGAATAGATCGGTCACCAGCCGCTGGGTCCGGATCTGGATCGCCTTGATCTTCTGGAATAATTCGGGCGGCAGGGCAGCGGCGCCGGTCGTGGCCACGGCCTCGGCTTCTTGCGGCTTGGGTTTGCCAAACAGACGCACCGGTAAGCTCCTACGGTACATCCACGGTGTTGAAGATTTCCTGGATCAGGTCGTCGGCGGAAAGGTCGCGCGCCTCGGCCTCGTACGACACGAGCAGGCGGTGGCGCAATACATCCGGACCCACGCTCTTGACATCCTGCGGCGTCACGTAGCCTCGTCCTGCCATGAAGGCGTGCACCTTGGCGGCCTGGGCCAGGTAGATACTCGCGCGCGGGGAGGCGCCGTAATTGATTAGTTTTTGAAGCTTTTCAAGCTTCGCAAGCTTCGGTTCCCGGGTCGCGAAGACGATATCGATAATGTAGTCCTCCACCTTCGGGTGGATATGGACGCGGTCGGCCACGGCTCGGGCGGCCTTGATCTGCTCCGGCGAGATCACCGGATGCACCTCCGGTTTCGCGCGCGCTGCCATGCGTCGCATGATCTCTTTCTCCTGCGGCTTGTCCGGGTAGCGCACCTTCAGCTTCAGCATGAACCGATCGATCTGCGCCTCCGGCAGGGGGTAGGTGCCTTCCTGCTCGATCGGGTTTTGCGTGGCCAACACTAAGAACGGGTCGGGTAGATGATGCGTGGTCTCGCCAATCGTCACCTGGCGTTCCTGCATGGCTTCCAACAGCGCACTTTGCACCTTGGCGGGCGCGCGGTTGATCTCGTCAGCCAACAGCAGGTTCGTGAACACCGGCCCACGCTTCACCGTAAAGTCCATCTGCTGCGGGCGGTAAACCTCGGTGCCGATCACGTCGGCCGGCAACAGGTCGGGAGTGAACTGAATGCGGGAGAAGCTTGTGCTAATGGCGCTGGCCACCGTTTTTACCGCGGTGGTTTTGGCGAGGCCGGGTATGCCTTCGATGAGGATATGGCCGTCGGCCAACAGCGCCATCAAGATGCGATCGATCATGTACTCTTGGCCGACAATCACCTTGCCGACCTCTTCACGCACACGCCTGAGCGCTAGCGCGTGGGTCTCTATTTCCTTCAGGAATTCTGGGGTGGGCTCTGCCATGGGAGACTCCTAGGATTTGGCAAACCGAATCGATTGACGTTCGGTCGAAGCTTGGTTGGGCGTCGTCTCTGCTACCAACAGCGTGAGGCGACGCGCGATGTCATCGAGCTCAATCGAGGGGATGCTGCCGCCACCATAGCGGGCATTTTCCAACAGCGCTTGTAGGTGCGTGACTCGCTCAGCATCCACCTGCGCGCATCGTTGTTCCAAGGCGAGCGCACAGCACAGGAAGCTTGCGTGGTCGCCACTTTGTCGGGCCAGTTGCGCTTGTGTGAGGAGGCGCTCGCGCTCTTGGTTGGGCACAGTCTGCGGCGGTTTCGCTTGGCGTCTGTTGCGCTGGTGTCGCCATGCGATGGCCATCGCCGAAAGTGCTACGAGTGCGGCCGTGAGTCCGCCCCAATGCCACGGCCGTAGGCTCGCCCAACGCACATAGGCAACGTCTAACGTTGGGCCGGGGACTCGCGTGGTTTGTTCGGCGCCGCCAACAAGGGCGGTGTAGCGCACCTCAACCGGGTCGAGCACAAAGCGGCCTTCGCGATCGATCTGGAGCTTGAGCGAGTACGTTACCACCTGGTCGCCGTCGACGGTGCTGGTGGTGGCAGCGGTCCCCAACTCGTGCACGCCATCCGGTAGCGCCAGCCCCGGAGGCTTCAGCAAATATTCGTCCAGCGTGCCCGACCAGCGTATTTTTACGTCCAGGCTAAAGGGCTGGTCCGGTGCGACGGTAAGGTCGGCCGTGCTTACGGTGGCCGATGGTGGTCGGAGGATGGGCGGTATTTCTACGTTGTCACCAGCCGCGTAGTCGGCGGCAGGCGCATTCGGTGCGGCATTCGGGTCGACAAGTGCGTCAAAGAGCGGCCTCAACTTAGACCAGTCGCGGGCGCCTCGGGAGATCGCCACCAGTTGGCCTTGCGGGTTGATAAGGTAGGAGACCGGTACTGAGCTGGCCTGGTAGCGCGCCGCCACCTGGTTCTCTGTGTCCAGAAATATCGGGAAATTCAGGTGCTTCTGGGCAACCAACGCTCGTACCGGCGCGGCGTCCTGGTCAATCGCGACACCCAGCACTTGCACTGGGCGATCGCCGAGTTGCTCTTGTAGCAGCGCCAACGACGGCAGCTCCATCATGCAGGGGCCACACCAGGTGGCGAAGAAGGTCAGCACCACCCACCGGCCAGCATCGTCTTTCAACGCCCGCCGGCCATGTGCCACGGTATCAAGGCTGAACGCTGCGGCCGGTACCGGCGGCTCCATCGGAGTCAGCCCCCACTGCTTGAATGGCACTTTGGCGGCTCGTCCACTGGTCGGCAGAGCGACGAGCAGCACCAAAAGCAGCGAGGCGGTCGCGATACGCATGAAGAGGGAGGTGCGCGCAGGCATCGGCATCACCGGCTAGGCAGTGGGGCCTTTGGTTTGGGCGAGCTGGGCCACGGCTACCTTGGCCGGTCGCAGCACATCGCCTTGCATTATGTAGCCGTCTTGGATCACGCCCACGACACGCCCAGCCTGAGCGGCGTCTTGGGTGGGCACGGCGGTGAGGGCCTCGTGGCACTTTGGGTCGAAGGCGCAGTTTAGGGACTGGATGCGCTGGACGCCTAGGTTCTGAAGCTTGAGCACGAACTGATCGCGCACCAGCGCCACCCCTTGCCGCAGGGCTTCGAAGGTGCCGCCTGATTCGCTGGCGGTCACAGCCCGTTCTAAGTTGTCGATGACCTCCAATAGCTCGGCGATGAACGCCCGCTTCTGTCGTTCGACTTCTAAAGCCACCTCGCGTGATAGGCGGGCCCGTGCCTGGTCGAACTCCGCTACGGCGTCGCGGTGCTTAGCAAGCGTGTCATTTAGCTTGCTTTCACGTTCGGAGAGCTTTCGCTCCAGTTCTTCGACGTACGACGGCTTCTTGGGCCCCTCATCGGCACCGTCAGCGTCAGCGCGCGCCCAGTGGCGGCGGTCGACCACCGTGATCTT
>JAKLEG010000581.1 GCA_022703175.1 Myxococcota bacterium
TAAACGGTGGCCGCTGCTTTGAGTGTGCCAGCCTCCTGCACCAAAAGGCCGTGGCGCAACATTCGCTCCAGCACGCGCTTGGAACCCAACTGGGCTACGACATCGGCCTCGGGCATCGGCTTTTCAATTAGCGTCAGCAGGGTGTCTAGATGTTCCCGCACCAGGTCATGCGCCAACTCGTTTTGAACTTCGAGGATGCTCATGACGGCTCCTCGTCGGCGTGGTTTGGCTTCTTGACCGCGGCCTCGCCAAAGACATCATGGTACAGCTGATGGGCCACGCTCTTGGTGGGCATGTCGACTTCGAACGAGCCGAAAAAGCGTCGGAATTCTGCCTGAGTATGGGCGCCAGAGACAAGCCACAAGGCCACCTTGGCCAGTCGTCCGGTGCGTTCGACAACGTTTCTGTAGGAGCGGGGCTGGTCGTGCATCTCGTCGATGACGGTTTTGACCGCGCCGCACAGCTTATTGAGCGTGTGCAAGCTTACCCGATGGTCTTGCGCCAACTCCAATAACCGCATGCGTCCAACCAAAAGCTCGTAGTCGTGTTCCAGTTCACGCACATCCTGCTCATCCCGGTGTGTCTCGGTGAAGGCAAACTCGGATTCGAGCAGTGGCCGTAACATATCACTGTCGAGTGCTTCGGGCAGAGCGTCAGCAGCCGCCACGAACACGGCGTCGCGCACGAATTCTTTTAGGCGACGGACGCTGACTTCCTGGGCGCGTATGACGGCGACTTCGACGTCCGCCAAGGCTCGTCGCGTAAGGCCAATGAACTCCGGGGCGTCGAGTTCGGCTGCAGCTTCGAGCGCAAATGCCTGAGCCAACTCGCCAATATCCCGTCTGCGGGCATACAACGGCGGCACCACCAGCTTGGCCAGTGCGCGGTCCACCAAGTCGCGACGGAACTTGCCCGCCGCGACTAAGGTTTTCAGGTCGGTGTTGGAGGCCAGAACAATCAGGGCGTCGCTTGTGCGTACACGTTCGTCGCCCACGGCCCGGTATTCGCGCTCGCCAAGTAAGCGCAGCAAGCGTGCCTGGTCGTCGGCGGCCAATGCTTGCACTTCATCCAAAACCAGGGTGCCGCCTTGTGCCTTGGCCAACAGCCCTTCGTGGTCGCGGTCGGCGCCGGTGTAAGCGCCGCGACGATAGCCAAACAACTCGCTTTCAAACAAACCGCGGCCCAAATTGGCACAGCTCACCTCAATGAGGTCACCAGATCGAGCCAAGGCTTGGCGGGCGGCTTCATGCAGTGTCGCGGCAATGCGTTCCTTGCCGGCTCCGGTCGGGCCAGACAGCAGCACCACGTCGCGGCCGCGTCGCAGCAGCACTTTGGCAGGGATGTCGCGGCACAGCTGGTCTCGCAAGTCGCTGCCGACGAGGCCTGTGCGCGCGAAGCTTTCATTCATCACTTGTTGATGGTTCATTATCATTATCCGTGCCGCTCTGGTGGAGGATTGGGCCATACCCCACCTGCAACTGCAAGTTCGAAGTGGCGAACCTCCCCGGGCCGGAGTTGTTCGAAACCTCGAACCTCTACAGCCTCATTATCGCCGCACGCGTGACGCAAGTGCTTGAATCTTCGAGGTTGCTCGACGTTAGGACGGGGATCTGTGGTTGGCGCGCATTTTGAATAACAACAGGTCTGAGCGTGGTGGTCGGGCAGGGCGGGGTAAGCGCGTAGAAGGGGCTCCAACGAGTCCGCCTGTCAAAGACTATTTCGCAGTGATTGTCGGTAGTTACGGGGGAGGTGTCGCTGCCAACGAGCCCATTGGGCACCGCCAGACGGTCTGGTGGGGGCATTTTTGGCAGGCAGGCGGGTGCGCGCACAGGTTTCGTGGTGAGATCTGTGCGCGTAGGTACCCAAAAACCTGCTTGTGGGCACCTCCCCTGTCGTTTTCGTCCGCCCGGTCGATTTCTTTTCTGATTAAATTTATCAATTATTACAGGTAACTCTAAAAAAGTTCCGAAAAGGATCGCGGATCTGTCGGACCCCTGATCAAAGATGCAAACGCGATCGGGGCTGTGGGGCTGTTCCCAGGTCTCGGCAAGAGCTATTTTCTAGCAAGGCGCCCGTAGGCGCCGCATGAGAGAAGGAGGACGCCATGTCCAAGGTGGTTCACCTGTCGGATGACGCTCACAGGCGAGCCAAGGATTTCTGCAAGGACAATAGTCTTAGGATGAGCGACTGGGTTGCCGCGCTTATCGAAGAGGCTATCGCCACCGGTCGCACCGATCCTACGGTGCCCACGGTGACTCCGAAGAAGAAAATCCTGGATCGCCTGCAGACCCTGCCGCCCCAACAAGCCGAGCCGGAGGGCGTGCCGGTGTATGCCAAGCCGCCGTTCTGGGCCGGGCGTGGCGCTATCCAATCCAAGTAGCTACAGAAGCTTGCATTCCCGAGTGACGCCGTGCCCCCTCTGGTGGTACGGTGCTCACGTGTGCCGGGGTGGCGGAATCTGGTAGACGCAGGGGACTTAAAATCCCTTGAGGGAAACCTCGTGCGGGTTCAATTCCCGCCCTCGGCACCATGAGCCGATCCACGCAGAGCCGCGTCGTTTTAATTGTTAGCGACGCGGCGTGCATTGGACGCTCCTGCAAGCGGCAGCCACAGCGTTAGGTCACGCAGCCCAAGTGGAGTCCCCACTCCAAATATGCTACGCCGCACCTCCTTGAGGGGGCTTTGGCATGAATCGATTCCATTGGATTGTGGCCGCGCTGGCCACCGTCACAAGTGCGAGCTGCTCCAAATCCGACTCCAATTCGCCAACCACACCTACGGGCTGTGTCGTTGGCACCAAAGGCTGTCCATGCACGGCTGACTTGGCATGCGCCGCTCCCTTGGCTTGTGCTGAGGGCTTTTGCGTTCCAGTCGATTGCACCGCGGGCGAGCTGGATTGCAGGTGTGACAGCGCTGGTCGCTGTGGCCTTGAGAATGGCACGCTATTGTCGTGTGTGGGCAATGTCTGTGTTGCGACCACGGCGCCCGTTGCAGGTGAACCCGGCGCCAGTTGTGCGGCAAACAGCGATTGTAGCGCCTGGCACGACCGTGCGGCCGTTTGCGAAGGCGGAGTCTGCACGGTGCTTGGTTGTGCGGCCGGAGCTGTGGGCTGCCCTTGTGCGCCCTATGGCTACTGTCGCGATGTCGAGGGCAACCCGGCCCGATGTTTGGCAGGCAGTTGTTCAGTTGGTGCTTGTGTGGCCGGGACTCCGGGGTGCGTGTGCAACGCCGACGGCGGTTGCAGTGATGGCGCCAGTTGTCGCGAGGGGCTTTGTCGAACTCGGGTGCGTCGCCTCACGGTGGCCGAGAGCACGGTGCAGACATGTCGCGTGATTATCGACACTGGGGGCGCCGCTGTCGCCTCGGTCGAGTTTGCGCAGAACGCCCAAGGCAGTTTTGCAGAGCGACCGCCGAGGTTAGCGCTGGCCTTGGGTGCTCGTGCAGGGGCGCCCTTGAACGCTGATGTTGCCACGCTTGAGTTCGGCAGCGTGCCCCAAAGCGTGCAGATCACCCAAGCAACCTGCTTCGACGCGGTCGGCAATCTCGTGGTGACGCCGAAAGTGAGCCTGCAATGACACGCGGTGCACTTGCATTCGCACTGGTGGCAGGCCTTGCAGCGACTACAGCCTCGGCCGAGGAAGGTAAGTCAGGCGTAGCCGCGAACCGACTCAAGCTGCCCAAGGGCCCTGGCTCGATTGAAGGCGTGGGCGAAAATGCCGAGTTGAACCTGTCGATGGGGCTTGCGAGCTACGCGGTGCCGATCGTTGTGCCCGCAGGCCACAACGGCTTGGG
>JAKLEG010000582.1 GCA_022703175.1 Myxococcota bacterium
AATCAGGTTGGAGAGCAGCAGCACCCACAACAGGGCATAGCCATAACGCGAGCCAGCCGCGATGTCGGTAGCCCAGTTCCCCGGATCCATGTAGCCCACGCTCACGAGGTAGCCAGGCCCAACAAAAGCCAGCAACCGTCGCCAAAAGCCCGGATTCCGAGGCACGGCCACAGAAGCGTTCACCTCACCTAACGACGGCACCGATTCATGCGCTGGTTCAGTCATCACACAGGCAAGCTGGCTGCTTGCTGCGGCGCGGTCAAGGCAGAGGCTCACCGAGCACACCGTCACACCCCACGACGGGCGCAGCCGCCTCCACCCACAGCAGCAAAAAAAGGTCGAAAATTAGGGCGCGCTGGGCGGCACTTTGGGCGTACGACCGGTCAGACTCTCGACGAGGGTTGAAAGCAATCGGAACGGCAACAGCAAAACCCCGGCCACCGCCATCCACAAGCTGGCGAAGAAATTTGCCGCTGGCGTCGCAGCGACCTGCACTGTCGCCTGGTCCGCCGCTGGCGCCAGAATAACATCGGGAACACGCAGGCCATCTTCGCCCAGGTACTGAACACCTTGAAGCCTCTGCTCGCGATCAAAGAGGAATTTGGCGTCTACGACACCGCCTTGTGCTGCATGCACCCAGGCGGCTGGGGCCGCTTGATGGAGTGCCTCCGCGAGATTAGCCGTTGGGGTCACCCACTCGCGCGGCGTCTTCAGGAGACCCCCAACCGGCGGGATCCCCCAGGGCTGCCCGCGCGTCGCGGTATCGCAACTGACGAGCACCAGGTGGGCGTCGCGTGCCAGCAGCCCAGCAAACCCAGCGTGCGTGAGCTGCTCGACGTCGGTGCGATCGAAGAAGTGCGCTTCGTCTAAGAAGAAGCTCTTGGCATCGCCGGTGAGATTCATGCCCGAACGCCAGCCATCCCCAGCCCACACCACCACCGAGGCCTTCATCGCGCCGTCTTGGGTGGCATCGCGCAACGCGCGCACAACATCATCATCGGTGGCGGCTTCGTAGGCGAGCACACGGTAACCCTGCATCAGCGGCTGCCACGATGGTCGCGTCAGCATGCCCAGCTGACTTTCGTGCTTCGCAGTAATAACCACGGCGAGTGGGCGAGTGTCGTCCCCCGGATCGGCAGCATGAAGGCGGTTGGCGACAATCTCGTTACGGGCCTCGGGGCCGCCGAAGCGCTCGGGAAACTCAATGCCCAGGTCCCAAAAGCGTTGGTACGCGGTGACAACCTCGGGAATATGTCTGGCGGCGTCCTGAGAAAACAGCGGCAACAAGCCATCGTGACGAGCCGCCTGGCGAATCAACTCTGGGTCGGTGCGCCCTTGCGGATAGACACTCAGGATTTCGGCCAGCGCGCCAGCGTCACTTTGGTCAATGGCGCTTCGCGCCGCGGCTGCTAACACGCGCGGATGTTGCTGCAACGCTACCGGGAGGTCTCGCAGAGCCTGAAAATCGCGTCCGACCGCAACGGCTGCCGCCTCCGGTGAGTCAAGCTCACCCTTTGGAACGACGACGTCAGCGACAGGCGGCATCGACGCAGCTGAGCTACGCAGAACAGCGGTTGGCGCGGCTAAGATCCCAATACCACCTTGAGCACCGGCCGGAGCTCGCAGCCCCGCAAGCAACTTAGCGCCACCGTCACCGCCGCGATTGAGACACCCAGCGCCAGGGCCAGTCGCCTCCAAACAATCGGACGGTCCGGAAGGTGCGACTGGGTCCTGAGTCCTGCCAGCACGGACGGTGGGTGTGTCGACGTCGGGATTGTCACGTGCTCGCAGAAAAGCGTCAGCGCGCAACTGCGACTCGATCTTGATGGGGGGCTCCGCCACAACACACTACCTTTGTCGAAAGGGTCGTCGTCTTTACTAGATATCGCCAAGAATCCTCGATAAGTTGCCCAATGTAGCCGGATCGGTGCACAAGCACGTCACCGCTTCCAGGCAGCGTCGATAATAATGTAGCTGGATGTTTGCACCAGCGATTGTGGCAGGCCAGCACGGAGGTCCACATGACACGTTTTATCATCATGCCAACGCATCCCAATGCCGCGCCGTTGCGCACCATGCTGCCCCCTGGCGCCGCTCCGGTGCAAAAGGATCGCGCCCTCGGCAAGTTCTCCGAAGTGACCGTTGACGACAAGGTGAGCCTAGAGGCCCTACGCGCCAAGTTGGGTGAAAGCGGCTACACCCTCGTTCCCGACAACCCGGTTTCAGTCCCGCCGATCATTAATCGCTTGGAGTTGCCCGAAAACCCCGCACATTTTAAGGCGGCCAACAACGCCACGTGCCGTGTCGTCGATCCGCGCGGCTTCGACGCCGACGTGCTAGGCGCCACCACGCTCCACAATGAGGGCATCACGGGCAAGGGCGTGCACGTCTTTGTGCTCGACAGCGGCATTGGTTCAAACTGCCTGTTCAACGCCCAGGTCGGTGAAGGCGCATCCTTTGTCGGCGCCAACGATCGCGCCGACGTCCACGGCCATGGCACCGGTACCGCGAGCAAAGTGAACGAAGTCGCTCCGGGCGCCACCCTGCACTCGGTGCGTGTGCTCGGCGACGACGGTGTGGGTTCCACGTCCAGCATCTTGGCCGGACTCGACTGGGTCGGACAGTGGGTCGAAAAGCACCCCAACGATACGCCGGTGGTCGTCAACATGTCGCTGGCCGGCAAAGCGGTGGACATAAGCACCGACCCCTGGGTGCAAAAGATCGACGAGCTCAAAAGTAAGTACCCGATTATTTTCGTCATTTCGGCAGGCAATGACGGCGCCCACGGTGTTGTCCCCTTGGGCGCCGAACACCCAACACACCTTGGGCCTAGGCGATGACAGCATCGCGTCGTTCTCAAGCCGCGGCGGCGCCAACGCCGTGGCAGGGCAAGCCGGCAAACCCAACGTCACCGCGCCCGGCGAAAACGTCATCATCCTGCAACCCAACGACTACTATGCCATCGGCTCCGGCACCTCGTTCTCCGGCCCGCTCGCCGCAGGGGGGGTGGGTCTGTTGGTACAACTGGCGCAGAACCTCAAGCAACAAGGCCGCATCGGTGTTTCACCCAAAACGCTGGTTCTCAATGGCCAGTTCGAGAACACCTTGATGGCCACTGCCACGGCGCTCGGCGGGGTGCCTACCCAAGATCAGGGCTCAGGTGTTGTGAATCTGACGGCCGCGGCGACACGCTTTAAGGCAGGAGATTTTGCGGCCCCCAGAGCCGCGCCTGATCAGCCCGCCGAACCCAAAAAGAAAAAACCATTTGGTTTCACGCTACGCCCCGAAGCCGACGGCGTGCCGTTATTCAAAAAGTAGGTGCAGCCGGCATCCTAACTTACGTGGGGGATTTCTTGATGCACCGACACCTGCTGTGGGTCCCTATCGCAATGCACAGCTGCCTCTTGGCTGTGGCGTCGTGTGGCGCCGATTCGTTGGACACGGTCCCAGAGCCAGTGTCGGCCTGCCCCGCGGGCCAAAGCTGCGACGACGGTGACCCTTGTACCCACACGGACCTCTGCACAAACGACGCCTGCGTGGGCACGCCCTACACCTGCGATGACCAGAACGCCTGCACCGGCGATTTCTGCAACGGCGATGGCACCTGCGAGTTCATCAACACGACGCTTGGGTGCGACGATGGCAACTTGTGCACATTTGCGGATCAATGTGGCGACGGCACCTGTGACGGCACCCCCTACCGATGCGACGATGGCGACACCTGCACGCTGGACAGCTGCAATGGCGATGGCTCCTGCACCCACATCGACAGCGATTGCCCAG
>JAKLEG010000583.1 GCA_022703175.1 Myxococcota bacterium
CCAAGATTTCAACGGCGTCTGTCACTTACGCATGGACGACACCAACCCCACCACCGAAGACATCGAGTACGTGGAGTCTATCGTCCGAGACGTAAAGTGGCTGGGCTTCGACTGGGGCCAAAACCTCTTCTATGCCTCCGACTACTACGAGCCGATCTATGCTTGGGCGATCCAAATGATCAAACAAGGAAAGGCGTACGTCTGCGACCTGACACTCGAGGAAGTGCGCAAGACCCGCGGCACCATCAAAGAGGCTGGCACCCCCAGCCCTTACCGCAGTCGTTCGGTTGAGGAGAACCTGGAGCTCTTCGAGCGGATGGCCAAAGGCGAATTCCCTGAAGGCAGTCATACCCTGCGTGCCAAGATCGACATGGCATCCCCCAACCTCAAAATGCGCGATCCGTTGATGTACCGGATCAAGCATGCACACCACTACCGCACCGGCGACAAGTGGCACATCTACCCGATCTACGACTGGGCTCACTGTCTGTCCGACGCATTGGAGAAAGTGACCCATTCGATTTGTACACTGGAATTCGAAAACAACCGCGAGCTGTACGACTGGTACATCGATGCGGTGAACCCTGGGTGGAAGCCGCAGCAGACCGAGTTTGCGCGCCTCAATATGACCTACACGGTGATGAGCAAACGCAAGCTCTTGGAGCTGGTACAGAACAAGCACGTCAATGGTTGGGACGATCCACGCATGCCCACGCTCGCGGGCTACCGTCGCCGAGGCTACACACCGGAGTCGATTCGACTGTTCTGCGACAAGATCGGCGTCGCCCGCGCCGACAACCTGGTGGACGTTGGTATGTTGGAATACGCCATCCGCGAAGACCTGAACACCAAAGCCCCGCGCGTGATGGCCGTGACAAGACCCTTAAAAGTAGTCATCGACAACTACCCCGAAACCCAGGTGGACGAATTCGAAGCGACCTATATGCCCGATGCGCCTGAGAAGTTTGGCACACGTAAGGTGCCCTTCTGTCGCGAGATCTATATCGAGCGCGACGACTTCATGGAGGTGCCGCCGAAGAAGTTCTTTCGCCTCGCCCCCGGCACCGAGGTGCGCCTGCGTTGGGCCTACCTCGTGCGTTGCGTTAGCGTCGTAAAAAACGACCAGGGTGAAGTCACTCAGGTGCACTGTACTTATGATCCGGCCACCAAGGGAGGCAACACCCCTGACGGACGCAAGGTGAAGGGCACGATCCACTGGGTCTCAGCACGGCACGCGCTCGACGCCGAAGTGCGCCTGTACGACCGCCTCTTCAAAGATGAGAATCCTGGCGCCGCACCGGAGGGCACAAAACTCGCAGACCAGCTCAATCCGGGCTCGCTCGACGTCATCACCGCCAAGGTGGAACCAAGCTTGAAGGAGCTAAAACCGGGCGTAAACGTACAGTTCGAGCGGTTGGGCTACTTCTTCTCCGACCCTATTGACTCCAAGCCTGGCAAGCCGGTGTTTAACCGCACGGTTTCGCTCAAAGACGCTTGGGCCAAGATCGTCAAAGCCGAAGGGCTGTAGCCCGCCCGGTATCACCTACCGATGCCGCCACCGGTTCCTAGTACGATCATGCTTAAACCGGTTGGCGGCGCCTGTAATCTGCGCTGCAGCTATTGCTACTATCGCCGCGCCGAGAGCCCCGAGGTGCGGCTCTCGGCGGCACTGGTCGAAGCCTTTTGGGCAGGTTACCTCCCGCACGCTCCCGACACCGTCTCCATTTGTTGGCAAGGAGGTGAGCCAACGCTTGCTGGATGGCCGTTCTTTGAGCAGGCACTCGCGAGCCAACAGCGTCATGTTCGTCCCAACCAGACAGTCCAACACGCGCTGATGACCAACGGCACGCGCCTTGACGAAGCCTGGTGCGCTGCGCTCGCGCGTCACAAGTTCCTTGTCGGTCTATCGCTGGACGGTGCCTTGCTCGCCCACGACCGTTATCGTCACAACGACCGCGGTCAAGGTAGCTTCGACCAGGTCGTCAAGGCCGTAGCGCGACTGCGCCAACACAACGTCCCCTATAACCTATTGACCGTCGTAAGCGCCGCCAACGTAGCGCAACCTGACGTTACCTTCGAAACCTTGGCCACGCTCTGTGACGGTTGGCTGCAGTTCATTCCCGCGGTCGAATGGGCACAGGGTACAATTTTCGGCAAGCAGTCTCCCGCCGATTTTGTTGTGTCGCCGGAGGCCTATGGCGAGTTCCTGATCGCAGTGTTTGACCGCTGGTTGGCCGATCCAAGCCGACTCTCGGTCAGACTGTTTGAGTCACTCCTGTCGACGTTGGTCTTAGGACAGGCAAGCGTCTGCACGGAAGCGCGTGCTTGCGATACCCAGCTCACCGTTGAGGCCGACGGCAGCATTTACGCCTGCGATCACTTCGTTAGCGATCAGTGGCGTTTAGGGCAGGTTGTCGCGCCTGCGCCAGGAACACTTGCGACCTGGATGGAAACATTGGATCGCAGCCGCCTCGGCGCATTCGCCGCCCGTAAAACCCCGCACGATAGCGCATGCCTATGCTGCCGCTTCTATCGCTTCTGCTTTGGCGGTTGCCCCAAACACCGACCAAACATCAACGCGCCTACCTTCCTCTGCGCAGCCACCCAACGCTTCTTGACCCACGCGCTCCCTCACCTCGATCGCCTTGCAGCCCAACTTCGCTCGCCCACGCGCGCGGCTATACCCCAAAGAGAATACCGATGACCGATCCGCTTCGCCCAAACCGCCGCGAATTACTGAAAGGTGCTGCCGCCCTCGGGCTTGCAAGCGCCACTGGCTGCCTCCCCAAAGGCCCGCTTTCCGAGCCAATTTCCGACCCTGGTGCGGGTACGCGACCCAACATGATTGTCATGATCACCGATGATCAAGCGGCCTCTGCCTGGGGCGGTGCCCCCGACTATCCGTTCTTGAGCACCCCCAACCTGGAACGTTTGGCGGCCGAAGGGGCTGAGCTCAGCCAAGCCTTTTGCACCACCGCCTTGTGCTCGCCCAGTCGTGCGAGCCTGCTGACGGGCTGCTACGCCCATCGCCACGGGGTCATCCACAACGAAGAGAATGATCTACCCCCAGAAATGCCCACCTACCCACGCCTGCTTCAACAAAGCGGTTACCAGACAGCGTTCATCGGCAAATGGCACATGCGCCACGGCGCTGAAGTACGACCTGGGTTCGACCATTGGGTCGCGTTTGATGGCCAAGGGGATTACATCGATCCGAAGCTCAACGTCGATGGAGAGATGCACACCGCAACCGGCTACGTCACCGACGTCCTCACCGACTATGCTGTCGACTGGCTGCGAGCGCCGCGCACGGCACCTTTCTGCCTCGTGCTCTCGCACAAAGCCGCCCATCAGCCATTTGTTCCAGCCGCACACCACGCCCAGGCCTTTGCCGATGCAACACTGCCCAAACCCGGCAATTTCGATGACGACTATGCCAGCAAGCCGGCTTGGCTTAGGCGCGCCACCTTGTGGGGTGAGACCGCAACCGCCTGGCAAGCGAGCGATGGCCGCACCATCCCGGACACGCTGCCCCCGACAACCTGGGACGCTCGCGACCCCGAGAAACTGAACTACCTGCGCACGCTGCTGTCGGTGGACGACAGCGTAGGTCGCATGCTCGACACACTCAACGAGCTCGGCATCCTAGACGATACGTTTGTCTTCTTTGCTGGCGACAACGGTTTCATGCTCGGCGCCCACCGCCGCGGTGACAAACGCCTGGCCTACGAAGAATCGGTTCGGGCACCGATGTTGGTGCGTTATCCGCGCCTCGTTCA
>JAKLEG010000584.1 GCA_022703175.1 Myxococcota bacterium
GGGCGAAGATCTGCCCGATGTCGTCATCGCGGTACCAGCGTATTTCAATGATCACCAACGCTCGTTGGTCAAAGAGTCGGGACGATTGGCTGGCTTCAACGTCCGCCGCATTGTTAATGAACCCACCGCCGCAGCGTTGGCCTACGGTTTCAACCGAGGCTTTGATCAAAAGGTGCTCATCTACGACCTGGGTGGCGGCACCTTCGACGTCTCCATCCTTGAAATCACCGGCAATGTCTTCCAAGTGGTCGCGACCGGTGGCGACGTCTTCTTAGGTGGAGCCGACTTCGACAAACGCATCCAAGACTGGTTGCACACAGAATTCAAAAAGCGCACTAAGATTGATCTCGCCGATGACCCCGTGGCTCTCGACCGTCTACGCAATGCGGCTGAGCGCGCCAAAATTGAGCTGTCGCTCTTGGCGCACACTGAAATCCACATCCCAGGGCTCGTCGAGCGCAAAGGTAAGCCAGTCGACTTCGATATCGCGTTGAACCGCGACACGCTCAACAGCCTGACGAAAGACTTGGTGAACCGCACCCTCACAGTGGTGGAGCGACTATTGGCTGAGAGCCACTTGGACAAGCGTGATATCGACGAGGTAATTCCGGTGGGTGGGCAAACACGCATGCCACTCGTCGTCGACACGGTCACCGCATATTTTGGCAAGCCACCACGCAAGGGCATTCATCCCGATGAGTGCGTCGCGTTGGGAGCGGCACTGTTGGGCGACTCGTTGGCCACCATCGATGCCGTCACCCTACTCGACACCGTGAGCATCCCGATCGGCATTAGCGATGCCGCAGGGCTTCTGAGGCCGGTCATCGACAAAAGCGTGCGACTACCACACAAGGCCACGGTGCAGCTCCCCCGCACGGCAGCCGAACCCTCGGCTCTTGAAGTGGAGATTTTTCAGGCCGAGGCTGGGACCCCAGTCAAAGACGCCGAGTACCTGGGCACCTTGATTCTCGATGACCTTCCACAGGTGTCCGCCGGTGAGATCATCGTGACCATCGAGTTCACGTTGGACTCGGAAGGCATGTTGGCTCTCACAGCCTCGAACAACGTGACTGGCAATCCGCAAAGCCTGCGCTTGGCGACCATCCAGCGGCCACAGCGCGAGCCCCAAGCCATCGAGGAACGCCAGGGTCCCCAGTTGAATGAGCCACAACCCAGCGATGAACGCTCGGGATTCCGCGGATTAATGAAGAGCTTTCTCGGGAAGAAATAGCACGCCGAGCTGATCGTCAGCGCCAGCACGCGGTCTATTGCCACTGATCCTTTTCGATCTTCAGCTTCTCAGCACCGCCCGCCTTGAACGTGAGCGTCTTGGTGAGCTTCTTGCCGCTGGCACACACCACTTTGACGTCACACTTTCCGGTGGGCACATCTTTGTTCAGGAAAGGCGCTACACCCACGTCAACCTTACCAACAGTGACCTTGCAGTCCGACTCGCCCAGCGTCATCACTGACAACTTGGCCCCCGTACCACCACACTTACCGCCACCGCCTGAAGACACAGGAGCGGGCGTCTTGTCTTTCTCGCGCTCCTTCTCACGTTCCTTCTCTCGGTCGCGGTCATTGTCGCGGTCACGCGTCTTGCTCTTGGGTTTGTCGGCTTCGGCCAATGTGCGATCGAACGTCGCCTGAGTTTCGCCGCCCTTGAACGCTACCCGACCGCGCTCCGGCTTGAAGCCGTCTTTATCCAGTTCCACGTCATGCGTAACGCCAGTGTCGACATCTTTCGCCTCGCACGGCGTCACGCAGATTCGACGTCTGTCGAGATAGGCCGAGGCACCGCTTGGCTTAGAGTCAAAACGGATCATCCCCCTAGGCGATGCGCCCGTCAGCGGCGCCAACGTTACGGCAAGCTCGGTTTCCTTCTTGTTAGCCAGAAAACTTACCGATTGCGTGGCTGGGTGATATCCGTCCTTGGAGATCTCAATAATCACGGGTTTCGTGACATCCTGGCCTGTCAGCGTCCTGGGCGTCTCGCCTTGTGGCACGCCGCCAATCTTGATGGTTGCTCCGGGAGGATCTGATGTGACGATGATCGTGCCGTCGGCCATCGCCGGTTTGAGCACGATATCGATCCGGGCAGGCGCACCCGCCACCAGGTCAAAACGATAGGCACTGTCGGCATACCCGGGCGCGCGCGCGAACAGGGTGTGCACGCCGATCGCGATGTCGTTGCGAATAAGCGGCGTGCTGGTGCCGATCTGCTCGCCGTCAAGGTACAGGTGCACCCCTTGCGTAGGCGTAGAGGTGATTTGCACGGTGCCAACGGTCTCGGTAGGTCCGACCAGCAGCACCACCAACAAGATCAGCGCGGCCACAAATGCGGCCACGGCAATAATGATAGCGCCGACGTGTTTCTGCTGAAGCCCCGGTGGCTCGCGCATCTGCGGCCCGATGTAAGAAGGTCGCGGTTGCAGACTCTGGCGCGGCGCAGCGTTCACCACCACCGAGCCAGTGCGAGCCTCGTGAGGAACAGCACGACCTTCTCCGGTGGCTTGCTGGTTCCCCCAACCGGCACGCGCCGAACCTTCATGGCCGCTGTCATCCCGGCTTCCCGAGAAGCCAGACTCGAAGATCATCGTCTTCTCGCCGCTGGCGGCGGCCCCGGGATCGGTCTTCACAGGTGCGGCGCGCATCTCGGCAACCCCGTCGGAGAGGTTCTCGGGCGCCTGTACCCGCATAAACTCTTCCATCTTCTGCATCTCGGCGTCGATGTCCGCCTTGAACTCCTGTTGCAGAAGTGCGGCACAACGCTTGGCGTTGTAGATGGTGTTGCCTTCGATCAGAAACTGCTGCAGGTCATCGTGCAGCTCGGCGGCCCATTGGTAACGTTCGTCTCGCTCACGCGCGAGCGTCTTCAGCATTATCCGTTCAAGCTCGGGCGGTACGTCCGGATTCACCGAAGAGGGCGGCGGCACATCGGCGTTGCGAACCTTTTCGAGGGTCGAAAAATCGCTCTCCCCCAAAAACAACCGCTTGCCGGTGATCATCTCGTACATCAAGATGCCCACCGCAAAAATGTCGGAGCGGTGGTCGATTTCGAGCCCACGCACCTGCTCGGGTGACATGTAGCCGAACTTGCCCTTCAGCACGCCTGCTTGCGTCTTGCTTGCGCGATCCTCGGCCTTCGCAATTCCGAAGTCGGTGATCTTCACCGCACCTTCGTAACTAACCAGAATGTTCTGTGGACTTACATCCCGGTGAATCACGTTCATCGGCCGACCGGTCGGATCGGCCTTGCGATGCGCGTAGTCAAGACCTTCGCAGATCTTCGAGACGATAAATGCCGAGGCCGGCAGCGGCAGCAGCTCTTTCTTCTTACGCACGTGGTCGAGAACAAACCGCAAATCTTTGCCGGCCACGTACTCCATCGCAATGTAGTACTGGCCCTCGAACTTTCCTAGCTCGTAGATCTGCACGATGTTCGCGTGCGACAGCTGCACCGCGATGCGCGCCTCGTCCACGAACATGTTGATGAACTCGTCGTCGTCCACCATGTTCGGGAGGATGCGTTTGATGGCGAGAATGCGCTCGAACCCCTCGACCCCAAAGGCCTTGGCCTTGAACACCTCGGCCATGCCGCCGACGTTCACCCGCTCTAGGAGCAGGTACTTTCCAAAGGGAATCGGGTAGTTCATCGAACCGTCAAGACCTGCCTCAGCGTCCGCGTCGCCACTTGGTGCCACCCTCTCCCCGTGGTGCCACCTTGCCGGAGCTATATCTCCTTTCTCGCAACGAA
>JAKLEG010000585.1 GCA_022703175.1 Myxococcota bacterium
GCCTCGACCGGAATAGTTCCGACCCTGTCTGAGCCTGCGCCGCGCACGAAGCGGGCCGAGGACCTGATCGCGACGAGCTCGGTGCCACCTAAGCCCGCGCAACCAAATCGTTCCCCTGGGGCTCCTCTTGGCATCCCTGTCGACACGCGCTTCGAGGCGCGGCTTTTGACTGAGGTGTCGAGCGAGACTCCGAACAGCCTGATCCTTGCCGTTCTCGACCGTCCCTTGCAGGTTCCCGGCTCGATGCTGATTCCGGTCGGCAGCAAACTCATCGGCCGCGCGAACTTTCGCCTTGATGCGCAGCGAATCGAGCTCGTGTTCAACCAACTGCAGCTGCCTGCGAGCACCGAGGTTCGCGACGTGGCCATTGCCGCCATTACGCAGACCGGACAAGCGGGGCTGGTTGCTCAGGTTTCGAAGCGAGACAAGCGCGACACAGCCAACGCCAAGGAAGCTGTACTGGATGTCGTTGAGGCCGTTGTCGGCGATACTCCGGGCTCTAGTGCCACGGGTCGTTACACCTCCGATCGACGCGATGATGCACAGCGGTTGCGCGAGTCCGGCACCATCTTGAGGCTGCCATTGAATCGCAAAGTTCTTCTTCAGTTCACGAAGGCGGCCTAGATGCGCACTCTCCTTGCGGCCCTGCTCGTGACTCTCACAGCAAGAACAGCGCTCACCGACGAGCGAGAGATCAATCTGGTTTTGACCTCGGGTCCAACCGCGCTGCAGCGTCACGGCAGCTGGAACCTTGGCGGCGGCGCTCAGATGCGCGCTGGTTATGGGATCGTAGACGCGTTGGCAGTCGAGGCTTCCGGTGGGTGCGATTACCTGTCTTCGATGGCCCATCCGGGTGGTGCGGGCTATGGCGATGACGTGGACGTGATCTACAACGCGACCCGTTGTGCCTTCGTGCCTGGACTGCAGGCGCGGTTTGGCGCTCGTTACGTTTGGAGCGTTGCCGCTGGGCTTGGCTACCGGTATGAGCGTCGCACCGATCGAGTAGCGGTAAGCCGCGCGTCCAATGTGCAACTCACCTCGTTGCCAAAGTCCACCCAGCATCACCTCGTGGGAACCATAAGAGGCGGGTTTGAGTACAGGATTTGGGACTATTTTGCCGTTGGCGCCGATATTCTCGCCCTCAAGACTCTGGCCTACGGTCCTGACGATCTTGAGCTTCGGGGGGCTCTGACGCTGGGCGTGTACGTCTATCCCTAGCTTTTTTAGTTGCATAAAAGATTCTGTTATATATATAACAGACTGATATGATACTCCGTTTGGGGGACCTGTATGCTTCGTAACCTCTCCCTGTTTTGGGTCTTTGTCGCTCTGCTGAGTAGTTGCCAGAACAACGCCCGCGACTTTGTCACGGGAGATGGTCTTGTCGCTGGACTGGTCGTCAAAGGTCCGGTCGCCAACCCGGTTCTCACGATTTCCACGGCTCTCACTGCCGAGGTCATCGCGACAGCTACTGGCAATGCTGACGGCACCTTCTCGGTGCCGCTCGACCCCGACACAAAGGGTGACTTCATCATCTGCGTCGACCAGGGCGCCTATGTCGAAGAGGCCACTGGAACAACAGTGGAACTGGCCGGTCAGAAGCTTTGCACCGCCCTCATTGGTCTAACGCGCGCAGAGCAGCGAGCAGGCGTCCTAATTGACCCGTGGACCCATCTTGCTGTTGCTCGCACAGGGGCGCTCGTGCGACTGACGGGCATCCCGTACGCGGATGCTTGGTCCAAAGCCTCAGCCGATGTCGAGGCATTCATCGGCTGCGCCGAGGAGGGCGAGGCCAAGATGCTGACTACTGTGCCCGACGACCCTACCGTCGCCCATGAGGTCGGTGTCGACCTCTCTCCAGGGCTTCGAGCCGGACTGCTCATGGCTGGGTTGAGTCAGCACGCCAAATTGGCCAGTGAATCTGTGGGCATCACTCCTGCCGGTAAACTAACCGGAATCCGTTTGATGCGTGCCTACTACGACGACATCGACGCTGACGGCACTCTCAACGGCCGCGCCAAGACGAGCCCGGTCATTGCCGAGGGCTTTGAGCTGGGGACAGACTCCTTGCGGGGTGCACCCAACGGCCTTGTCCAAGGTATTCGTCGATTCCTTGAGTCTGAACGCAACCTTTCTGGCGTGGCGGTGGGTGACGTAGCTGACATGCTGGCTTGTCTGAGCAGCAACACATCGGAACTCTTCGGAACAGTTCCCGGTGCGGGCGTTGACACCAACGGCCCTGCGTTGTCGTTTGCGGTGCCGGCGAATGGCGCGACCGTGAATGGCGTTGTCGACTTCGTCGCAACTGCGACCGATGCAAGTGCCATCGCGAGCCTGAACCTTACTTCGGACACGGCGTTTGTCGCGGCGCCAACGGTCACTCTTGCGGGCATCTCCGCCGAGGTGCGCGCTCAGATTGATACGAGCACCCTTCCCCGGGGCCCGGTCACCGTCACCCTCAACGCCGCCGACGTTTACGGCAACCCAGCAGCTCCGGTGTCACTTACGATCACCGTCAACAACGACGCGCCCACCATCGTGATCGATGCACCGGCCGCCGACGCAGTATTGGCCGGCACAGTCACGATCACCGCTTCGGCCACCGACCCTGATGGCATCGCCAGCTTCGTGCTTACGCAACCCGCGGGAATTGTGAACACAGCTACCGCCCCTGGGCAGTTCTCGGGGGAATGGGACACGACGGTCGTCATGGAAGGTCCGACGACGCTGGTCTTTCAAGCCCTCGACACGACTGGCAACGCCGTTGAACAGGCGCTGCGCGCCACGATCGACAACATCAAGCCAGGCTCCATCGAGGGCCTGGTTGTTCTAGACAGCCCGCTCCAAGGCGGCACCGCCGAGGTGTTGGCGTTCCCCGACGGCGTGCGCGGCACCGTCCTCGGCATGGCACCGATCACCAATGGGGCATTTGCTGTTCCGATGCCCGACAACTACGCGGGCCCCGTGCTGGTTCGCATTGCCGGTGCCGGTGCCTCGTACAAAGATGCCGCTACAGCTGCGACTGTGCTTTTCGGCACCTCGGATGAACTGACCCTCGTTGCCGACTACACAGCGAGCCCCGCCGGTACCGTCATTTCTGGCCTTACGCCCAACGTCCTGACGACGCTCGCGGCATACCTGACCGACCGCTATCTGACTCTCGGCCGAGCCTTCGATGAGGCGCGGCCGACGGCGTACAGGCATTTTGCCGAGCACATCCAACGTCCTGAGCCGTTCGACCTGTCCACTACCGTCGCCAGCGATTTCTGGACCGACCCGATTGGAGATCCCGAGGCAAACCTCAAGGTCGGCCTGGTTCATGTTGGCCTCAGCCGTCTTGGAGCTGAGCTTGCGTTGCAGGGCGGACAACCTCGAAGCGCCATGAATACCCTCGATCTTCTGCCGTACCTCATGATCGACCTCGAAGACGCGGTATTCAACGGCCGTGATGGCGATGGAATCGTGAGCGTCTTCGCTAACGTGGATCTAGAGACCAACACGCTGAGGTCAGACCACGCGCTTGCGATGGCCAGTTGGCTGCAACGCAAGGAGCTTTCCGACCATTTCGCGGGTTTCCCGACAACCACCGTGGATGTCGGCTTGTTCGGGGTCCCTGGCGGGCTGCTGGATTGTGTTTCCCGTGACCGGTCGGTGTTGTTCGGCTCAGACCCTCTCGAATCCTATGATCTCCTTGGTCCAGCAATCTCCGTCGAGAACCCGGCTGCAGACGCATATCTCGAAGGCCTTGTGTTGGT
>JAKLEG010000586.1 GCA_022703175.1 Myxococcota bacterium
CGGCACCTCTTGGGTGTGGTTGACGAAGTGCGTGACCTGGCTGACATGCACCGAGGTATCCCCAAACGTGCGCGGCAGGTTTTCGTTGATCTCTAAAATGACGATTTCGGCGTGCTCGACCATGTCCTTTTCGTAGGTCGCGCCCAGCGACAACGACACAAAACCGTTCTTGTCCATGGGCGTGCAGGTGCCAAAGAAGATATTGGGTTTGCGCACGTAGATGCGATCGAGCGCGGCGCGATGCAGCATGTTCGGCACAAAGGTCACAGTGCCGGTGCCGGCCGCGAGCGCCTGACGTGAGCCGGGAGCGTGGAACCAGCTGGCCAGCTCAAAATGCCCCTTCATTTCGGGCTTCATGTAAAAGTCGTACGGTTTGAGCGTCAGCACCGAGAAGACCCGCACATTTTCCACCTCGTTGCCCACGACGTGGAACTTGCTCATGCAGCCCTGTGGCTCGGAGGCGCACTGCGCTACGATCACGTCGTCGTTCGACTTAATCTTGCGCACCGCCTCGTCGATCGAGATGGTCTTTTGCTTCAACATCTCCTGCCAACGACTCATGATTTCCTCACTGGCTTAGGGCGCAATCACGCGCCGATGGCAAACACCGACGCAACAATGTTGCGACGGCACTCCTGAGACACTGTCTCAGGCCTTGGCTACCTTGGAACGGGCGGTAACGGCAACTAGAACTAACGCAAGCGATGACTGAGTTAAAGCCGGTAGCGGCAATTATGGCTTGGATTTAGGCGACGCGGACTCAAAGTGATGTTCCACGCCGTTGGCATCCCGAACGGTGATCGAGCCTCGATTTACGACGGCATCATAAGCGCCCACATACGCCGTGGGGTCATAGCTATACATGCTGAGGCGGATCTCGGTGTCGGGGCCCATGGAGAGTGTCGAACCATCGTTGAACGTCATGCTCATCTGACCGTTGGCGCCCGTCGAAATGACGTCGTGCTCCTTCAAACGGGTCATTAAGTTGACGGCGTTCGCCTTGCCATCGCGAACCACCGAGCTATCAACCACGGTGGTTGTTCGAGCAACCCAATCATCAGCAGCCGCGTGCGCACTTCCAACACCGAGGGCTGCCGTCACGACGGCCTCTGCCCCTTTGACAATCGCACCCTTCACATTGGCGAGGTCAAGCGGGTGTTTCGCCGAAACCCCAGCGGTCGCGCTACCGGCACGACCAAGGGGAATCGTCAACGTTGTGGGCGCCACAGTCTCCACACCCGTTCGTGGACGACTTTTTTCCAGCGTCGCTGCGGGTGGTTGTGGTGCTGCTAGCGGCGTCGCTAAAGAGCCCGTGTTTGCTTCACGATTATTGGCTTGGCTCAGGCCACCCGGAAGACTGCTAGGTCCGCGTACTTTGTCCGCTACAGGCTTGACCATGAGACACTCCAATCATTGGGTGATCCTGCGATCACGCTCGTTAGACTATTGAAGATACTTATTCTT
The DNA here is from genome assembly GCA_022703175.1 of Myxococcota bacterium. Classification (GTDB taxonomy): domain Bacteria; phylum Myxococcota; class XYA12-FULL-58-9; order XYA12-FULL-58-9; family XYA12-FULL-58-9; genus JACRCV01. The sequence continues at coordinate 1,465 of JAKLEG010000586.1, forward strand.
TCAAGTTGTTACGCTGCTTGGCCCAGACCGTCAAGTTGATCATCGAACGGCAACGAGAACCTCGTGGTGGACTTATGGACAATGATAACTTCAAGTGCTGGAACCTAGACACCGCTCTAGAGCTCGGGTGTGGCAGCCCAAACACCGAGGACGATCGCGCGATGGCATAGAGCCGCTGCCGATCTCGGCCCGCCTCAAACCGTTTTGTTGGTCTTCGCACGCTGTCCCCATCGTGCGACACTTGTCTCTGGTCGCCCATGCCCCACGCCTCCAAGACAAGCAGGTCAAGCACCACGTCGCTGGTCGCGGCCTATGATGAGTTGCTGGCCATCGGCAGAGCGCCACCACCGGAGCAGTTTACAGAGGCCTATCCGAGACACCCGGCTTTGCTAATACGACTTCAGGAGCTCCTGAGTCTGCGCAAGAGTCTGGTGAGCTGTCTCAATCGACCTGACACGGATTTCGGCCATAACGCTCCGGTGCCAGAGATTCCTGGATTCACGCTGCGCCGTAAGCTTGGGCAAGGCGGTATGGGCACCGTGTACTTGGCCTGCCAAAACGACGTTCAACGACTGTGCGCACTCAAAGTGCTATGCCGGCGCGGTTCGTTGGTGTTGCGGCGGTTTGAGCGCGAGGCCAAATTGATGGCGAGGCTCAGCCACTCTGGCATCGCGACTCTTTATGCTGCCGGCATCTATGACGACGAGCCCTTCCTCGCGAGCGAGTATGTACGAGGTTTTTCGCTCGCCACTTTCCTGAACATGGCCGACCTCGCGCCAAGAGACGATCCCACGACGTTTCTGGCAAACACGTTGCACCATTTGGTGACGGGCACGCCAGCAGGCCACGCCGCACAGATGGCCCCGCCTGTCGTCACCGTGGTCGAGTTAGCGAGCGAAATTGCTTTGGCGCTGGGGCATGCCCACAGCCACAAGATCCTGCACCGAGACATCAAGCCCTCCAACGTGATGATTGGCCTAGACGGGCACATCAAGCTTATCGACTTCGGTTTGGCCTTGCCCACCGAGACCGAGACCCACGAACGCACGGCCCATGGCGATTTCGTCGGTACCTTTGACTACGCCCCGCCAGAACAACTGCGCGGCGATGCCGAGACCCTCGGACCGTGGAGCGACACCTATGCGCTGGGCGCAACACTCTTCGAAATGCTATGCCAACAACCGCCGTTCCCCTGCAGTACCCTAAGTGAACGCTTGGCCATGGCCGAAGCGGAGCCAAGCTACGGACCACGGCACTTCAACCCTACCGTCTCGCCCCATCTGGATGCCTTGGTGCGCCGTGCCCTCTCCCCTGACCCAAGCGATCGCTTCGAAGATGGCGACGCGTTAGCCCAGGCGCTGCAAGCCTGTCCACTCACCCACCATCGGCTGGTGGCTGTATCCCAAGCGACGCTGCCCAGGCTGCTGCCCAGGTGGGCGCGGCGTTGGCTGTTGGCTTTGGCCGTCGCCGTGGCCGTCTTGAGTTCGGGTCTCTATTTTTCGGAACACACGCAGCGCACTCTTGTGGAAGCTCGCGAAGCCAGTCGCAACCGCATTTTGCTTGGACGGGCATTGCTAGAGCTGCAACCCCAACTGACCCGTTGTATTGAAGGACGCGCCGCCAGTGATGGCTCCAGTGCCTCGCCGTTAATGATGGTGCAGTTGCATGTGGCGCATGAACGGGTTCAGCAGGTGGATGTGCTACAGACGCAAATAGGCGTTGATAACGCTTCAAAGAATTGCCTCCTCAAGCACCTAAATGCCATGCGTTTGGCGGGGTTGGGCATTTCAGAGCCCGTGGTGTTGCCAATGAGCGTGGGTCTGCGAGGCGGCGCCTACGACTTGCCCACACCCTGAAGTCACTGTGAGTTGATGGGGTGCAACAACTTAGCCAATGCCGCGGTCCCGCGTGACACCTGCTTGCGCGCCGCTTCCGCAGAACACCTCAGAGTCGCCGCGATCTCTTGATGACTAAAGCCTTGGTAGAACAAGGTCACAGCGCGCGCCTGCGGTGCCGGTAACGATGCCAACGCGTCCTGAATCGCCTGCTGTCGACGTTGTGCGTCGATAACCGACTCGGGCACCCGAGCAGCCATGGGTGCAGGAGCGCGGGAACCTGACGTGGGTCGCTCTTTGCCAGGATGGCGCCGTGCTGTGTCGATTCCCACGACCTTTGACCCCTCTGGCCTAAAGTTTCTCACGAGCATTGACCCCCCTGCACCTGGAGTTTCCCAGGAGCATTGACCCCTCTGCGTGACCTGAACCCATGACGCTGCCAACC
>JAKLEG010000587.1 GCA_022703175.1 Myxococcota bacterium
CCCGCTCCTGCATGCGCGTGGCCAGCGACGCTAACGCTCCCTGGTCTTCCATCTCCGTGGCTAACTCGAAGCAGGACACCAGCATCTCAGCATTCGCGTGTGGTGTCGCAACCGCATCGCACCAGAAATTCAACGCCGCCATTCGGTCGTCCACAGCCAGCGCCGCCGTGCCGGCCTCGAACAACAGCGCCGTATGCTCGGCGGCGGCAAGCGCCGGGGTGTTGTCCAGCTTGTAACGAATCTCGGCCAACAGTTGAGCGTGGTTACGAGTGCGCCGCGCTTCTTGCAGTTTGTAAGCATGAGCCAGGGCTGTGTCTGGATGCCGCAATGCAAGGAATGCCCACAGCGGTTCGGCTTCGGCATCCAGGTTCTCTGCCTGCAGACTCGATAGAATGGCATTGCCTAACGCCAACTCTGGCGCGGGCAACATGTTACCGCTGACCACGAGTTGCAGCGCCTCCTGACGTTCGCCAGTCGCCAGGCAGCGCTCAGCCAGTCGAGCCACGACGTCGGCCCGTTCTGGTAACCGCGCCACCGCCATCCGCAACAAACGTGATTCCAACGCCGGATCTTGGATCTGGTTGGCGGCCAAATCGGCGGCATGGACGAGGGCATCGTGCGCTTCTTCGACGGTGGCGACCACACCCGCGATCTTCTCCAAGATCGCCACGGCATGCGGCCAACGTTCACTTTGTTCGGCTAAGCGTAACGCCTGCGTTCGTGTCTCTTGGTCCTCCGGGGCTGCGTCAAAGAGACGCTCGTATAGCTCAAAGGCGGTGTCGACGTTGCCAGCAGTCTCGGCCAGCGTCGCAGCGTGATGCAACACCTGGCGTTGCTCTGTTTGCGACAGACGCTCGGCCTCGCGGGTCAACACCGCAACTGCCTGCTCGGCGTCCCCTGCAGCCACAAGCATCTGCGCTAGCAAACGTAACAGCTCCAGACTTACGTGTGCGCGCGCAGCGTCGGTTAGCAACGCCACAGCCGCCTGCGGGTTGCCAAACCGCTCGCTGTACAAACGTGCAAAACGCACGGCCAGGGCCGCGCGCTGTTCGGCATTAACAGCCGCCACCAACTCAGCGTTGACGTGATCGTCGAAGTGGGCCGAATCTCCAAGCGCGGCAGCCACCTCTACCAGTTGGGCCTTTGCAGCCTGGTCCCCGGGATCGAGTTTGGTGATCTGTTTGAGGGCCTCTAACTGCCGTGCCAAATCGCCATCATCCCCTGCAAGGGCAGCGCCTTCACGTAGTCGGCCCAACAACTCCGCCCCACTCCAGGCACCACGGCCCGCCTCGCTAAGGAGGAAATCCTTGAGCGCGCTGCGCGCCTTTGCCTTGCGCAGGGCGGCTTCCATCTCGCCAAGCCAACCCGGCATTCGCGTCAACTGACCCGCTTCCGCAAGCAGCGTAACAGCCGTGGTGGCGTCGTTTCGTCCCAACGCACGCGCAGCCAGTTGGTGACGCAAGGTGGCCCGCTCCTCGGGCGACAAATCGAAGTCTCCCTGCTGTTCCAACAAGCGTCGCGCGGAATCCAGACGCGCATCGCCCTCCAAAAGGCGCAGTGCTAACCGGTGCAGCCATACGACATCGACGCCCGCGCTCAGAGCGGCTTCGAGACAGCGGCGAGCACGGGTGTCGTCCTGGTTCTCGGCCCAGATCCGTGCGGCCTCTGCGTAAAGAGGCCCGCGACTGGACGTCTCACTGTGGGTGGCCGCCTCTTCTAAGAGTTCGGCTTGGCGTCGCGGGTCGAAGGCACCCATAGCGTTAGCCAAGAGCAGGATCTGCTCCGGTGTCGCCTCGTGACGCGCGTGCAATTCCTCTAGATAGGGCATGGCTTCGGCGTCCAGACCCAGCGCTTCTTGGGCGGCCACCAACGCTTTGAGCACCTCACCCCTATTGCCTGCGTCGGGCGCAAGTCGCTTGAGCAACGCAGGTCCGAGTGCCGCCACCAAGGTTACGCGCTTTAATTCGCAGGCCAGCGTGAACGTGGCCTGCAGGTTTTCCAACCTTGGGAAGGCACGTACTGAGCGCTCCCAATAGCCGATCGCCGTGCCCAGATCTTGAAGCTGTTGTGCGGCGATCTGGGCGGCGCGTGCATAACGAGATGCGGCGGCTTCGCCTTGGCTCGCCTCGGCACGTTCGATCAACGTTGCGATGGCCAGCGGCCAATCTCCGGCCTCCTCAAGCACACCTAGGTAGCGAGACTCGTGAACTGAGTCTATTTGGTAAGCATGTTGGATGGCAGCCCGCACCAGCCCCGGCTCTGCGAGCGTCTCGGCAAGCGCAGCGACCTGCAACCACACCTCGGCCCGTTCACATGAGCCTTGTGCCGCCTGCCGCAAAGCGTTCAGGGCACCGGCGAAATCTTTCACCTGCACGCACAAATCGCCGCGCCAACTCCAAAGCTCGGTGGCATCCGCGCCGCCTAGCACGGCCAGCGCCTCTTCCACGCGGTGCAGCGCTTCACCCGGTTGCGTCTCACGCAAAGCCAGCAACTCGGCGCGCACATTTGCCAACGCCATCGGCACCAAGCCATGTGCTTGACGCAAATAGTCACGTGCTTCGTCAGCGCGACCAAGTGTCCACCAAAGGTGGCGAGCTAGACGCACATGCAAGCTGGCGCGCATTGTCACGTCATCGACAAACTCGCTTTGCAACGCCAGGCCCTGCGCCAAAAGCTCGGCGTTTCCGGACAACTCTGCGTCATTCACTGCCGCATCCGCCCATTGAGCGTCGCGGGCCGCCTCGGAGACTTGTAACCAAGCTTGGGCAGCCAAATCCAAGTGTCCAGCCGCTCGCTCCAGGCCGGCAATCTGCAACCAAAGTGGGTCGGCCGGTACGCCCTGCGCCAAGCGGCGCCTCAGCAACGCGACCAACTCGTCGGTCGCATGCGCCGCCACCAACGCCTGCTCCAACAGCGATTCATTCGGATCGGCGTTATGAGCTCCCAACCTGTGAGCAATTTCGATCGCCGCGGCCGCATCTCCCGCAGCCATTGCGGCTGTGAAACACACGGTCAACACGCGCGACAGGCGAGGGTCAGTGTCAGCCAGCGTACGAGCCAAAACGGCGGCAGCGGCTTCGGTCTCCGAGGCAAGCTTGGCGGCATCGGCCAGCTCGAACTTTTTCCACTGGCGCGTCGGGTCGTCGTCGGCAGACGCCAAGTCATGGGCTAGGTCGCCTTGTAGCGCCGCCTCGACGTCGCCTGCTTCCAGCCATTCGGCCCGCGCCATCAAGCGTAACCAACCTCGTTCGCGGCCCGCGAGACCATCGCTGTAGTTGAAGCGCCACTGGGCCAGCTCAGGCAACTTGCCAACGGCACGCCAGGCTGGCTCCGCGACGTCCCACACCGCCCGGTGCTCACCCCGCTCCAGGGCCCCTTCCAGAAATCTCCGGGCGTCTTTCAAACGGCCATCGAGCGCCAAGGCTTTGCCCACCGCTAAGGTGGTGGGCACATCAAGCGCGTCTACGACATCGCCCAACTCCATCAACGCAGCGATATTACCCGATTGCCCATACAACTGCGCCAGCTGCCGCTCTTCGCCGGGGGTACGCTCATCCAGCGCTGCTAATGCGCACGCGGCTGCTTCCGGAGCATCTTCAAAGTCCACCGCCATCTCGGCGATGCGGCGCAAACGCGTCTCTCGGAGGGTTCCGGGTTCGGTGGCGTACGCTAGACGCTCTTGCCATTCGCGGGCGGTGGTCCACTCACCCCGACCTGCATACCGCTCAACCAATTGCTCGAGC
>JAKLEG010000588.1 GCA_022703175.1 Myxococcota bacterium
TCATCCCCCCAGTTACGGGTCACCACCGGCCAGGTGAGGATCTTGGCGCCGGTGGTGGCGAGCACTTTCAGCTCCGGATTGTAGAAACGATCGGCTGGCGTGGTTTCGAGCGGGTCCAAGAGCGACAACGCAGCCGCATCGACCACCGACACCCCTAGCGACGCCGCGGCGGGTTTGCCCTGTGCGTCTTTTACGTCCACCCGCACCTTCACGGTTTCCCCCGGGGCGACCCGCCTCGGCAAGCCGGTCAACGTCACTTTCAAAGCCTTGTTTGGCTCAACGGTAATTTGTTGGCCTTCCGTTAACAGGCCTGTGTTGCGCATGGTGGCGTCGCCCTGCCCGGTTTTGGCGGCACAGAACAACGTCAAAAGCATGGTACCCCACGCTGGCGAGGTGAACGTCCCTTTGGCCACATAGGCTTTGCCGCGCGCCTCGATCGGCAACAAGAACGCTGACACCAGTGCCCCAGAGCTGTCCACGATGTCCCCGTGCACCACCTTTTCCACTGGCGTGTAGCCAGGCGCGATCGACACTTCGATGGCCACCGGGCGGCGCTCCTTCACCACCGGCGCTTTGACTTTGCTGAGCATCGGCTTCTGTTCCATCACCTCCAGTTGCAGACTGCCGAGCGCGGCCTCAACGTCGTCCACCCAGGCCGAGACCTCCACAGGCTCGCGCCCAAGCGTGAGGTCAAATACCGCGATGCCACTTTCCTGCGTCTTGGTCGGCTGTGGCGCTTTGCCGGGATTCACCGTGAGTCGCACGCGCTTGTCGCGCACCGGCACCCCTTCCAAATCTGACAGTTTCACTTGCACCTTGGCCGTTTCGAACGCGGCGTAGATATCTTTGTCGGCCTCCAAGATCGCGGCGTACGGATGGGTGGCAAGAGTCAGATCCCGACGTACGGTGTCTTTGCGGCCAGCAGCATCGATGACGGTGAGCGATACTTCTAAGACATCGCCATCGCCAAACGACTTCCAGAGCTCGGCCACCACCGCTTCGGGGATATCGACGGCGTAACTCTGCATACCGGTGAGCGGCAGCTCCACGTCGTGGAATTGCTGGCCGTGAATCTTAAGTTGGATCTGCAGCGCCCCACTCTTGGGCGCCACGCCCGCAAACGCGTTCACGCTCACCGTGAATGGCAGATTTTTCTGGCCGCGGGCTAAATAGCGTTTAAGTGTGTGGCGAATTTCAAACATCGGTGCCACCACCCGTTCGATGCGCAGCTTCGTGGTCTCCCGCGCCTCACCGCTGAGCACCACCAATTCGTAGCGGCCCTCAGTAGCATCCTCGGGCAGTGGAAAACGCGCGCTGACGACACCGAAGTCATTGGTATCCACCCGCGCCCCGGTCAACATGTGGCCCTGCTCCGTCAGCAGTTGCAGTTCCACCGTTTGTCCGGCGAGCGGCGTGTAGTCCCCCTTCAGACGCAATGCCAGCAAGCGCACAAAGACCGTCTGGCCAGGGTTGTAGACGCCCCGGTCGGTGTACACGAACAGCTGCGCACTCTCGAATGAAGCCGTGCGCACATACGACTCGAAGTTGACCCCGCCGACGTACACCGTGGTGCCTTGCTTTGCCACAACGGTGACTCCCTTGCCGCCGCTGTCTTCGTCGGATTCGCGCGGCACGTGCTTGAACACCAGCGTCCCGTGCTCATCGGTCGTCCCCACGGGCCGCCCGTTGACGTAGACGGTCGCTGCCACCGCGGGTGCCAACGCTGGCGCTGGCAGATAGGCAGCCACGTGCACGTAGGTGCCTTGGCCCGACCAAATCTCATAGGGCGTATCCAGCACCACGAGCAGCGGCTCGGCCCCTTTTAGTTCCAACTTCTTGAGGGGCGGGGTATCGACTGGGGTCGCTTTACCTAATAGCACCGGTTCAAGTTTGGCTGCGTGTACGGACGTTCCCGCTCCGATCACCAAGAGTCCGACGAGCCAACGGCTGCACAACGTCATACCATCACCCTCCCGGGGCGGGTCGCAAAACGACGAGATGGTTCTGTATGGCCTTGGTTGCGAGGCCGGATCAAGGGCCCAAGCGGAGGAATTACCTAGTCAGCAATGCCGAGCTGAGAGCGCATCTTTTTAAAGAAATCTTCGGCGAGCTTGTCGGACTCAGCATCCCCTTTGGGGTTGTCCTGGTCGCGCTTGCGCACCCCCGGCCCCTCGGGAAGCTCCTGCAGAAACCGCGACGGGCTGCGCTCGGTGGGCTTGCCGTGCTTGTTGCGATGCCTTGCCCAGGTGAGCCACAAGCGTTTGCGCGCACGTGTCATGCCGACATAAAACAGGCGTCGCTCCTCGCCAATGTCGCCGGCCAAATCATCCACCGTGCGCTTGTGCGGCAGCAATTCTTCCTCGACGCCCACCAGAAAAACATAAGGAAATTCAAGCCCTTTGGCCGAATGCAGCGTCATCAGGGTAACCTTGCCGCCGGCCTCTTCTTCTTCCTCTTGGTCGTTGCGACTCGCGAGTGCAGCGGCCAACAGGTATTCGCTTAAAAGCCCATCGTCGACACGGGCGTTGCGTTCAAACCCCTCCAGCGAGCGCATCACCTCGTCGAGGTTTTCCAGGCGCTTCTCTGCGATCCCAGGAGCATCGTCGGCGGCCAAAACAGCATCCCGCAAGCCGAGGCCCGCAAAGAGATCGCGGCAGGTGGAGGCGAGTTGGCCCGGTTGCACCGCGCGCAACCTTTCGCCCAGCGGGTTCAGAAGTCCCACCAGTTGCTCAGCTCCCTGCATCGCGGCGTGCGGCAGGTCCTTCACGTTACGGGCATCGAGCAACGCTCCCCACAGCCCTTTGCCCGTGGCCTCGCCGTGCGCCACGAGCCGCTCGACGCTGGTGGCCCCAATGCCTCGTGGAGGCACGTTGATAATGCGACGCAAGGCAATCTCGTCTCTGGGGTTGGCGACCACCGACAGGAAGGCCAAGGCGTCGCGCACTTCCTTACGTTCGAAGAACGCCTGGCCGCCCACAACCCGGAAAGGGATATGATCCAAGGCCAAGAGTTCCTCAAAGATGCGACTTTGCAGATTCGAGCGATACAAGATGGCAATGGCGTCGCGCTGCACTCCTTCGCCCAACAGACGTTGGATCTGACCGACGATGTAGGTTGCCTCTTCGTCACCATCGGCGACCGCTACCACGTCCACCGGATCGCCGTCGCCACCTGCCGACCAGAGCGACTTGGGTTTGCGCTTCTGGTTGTTGGCAATCACCGCATTGGCCGCGCGCAAAATATTGTTGGTGGAACGATAATTCTGGTCCAGCACCACGTCGCGAGCGCCCGGAAAATCGCGCGTGAACGCCAAGATGTTTTCGGGGTTGGCGCCGCGCCACGCGTAAATCGACTGATCGTCGTCCCCCACAACGCAGACGTTCTTCTCAGTGCCGGCCAAGATCTTGAGCAACTTGAGCTGATCGGGGCTGGTGTCTTGGTACTCATCCACCAGCAAATACTCGAAGCGCTCAGACCAGCGCCTGCGCGGCTCCTCTTGATCCAGCACATCCTCCGCCAACAATAGCAGGTCGTCGAAATCCACGGCGTTGAAGGCGCGCATCTGTTGTACGTACTTGGGATACAGATCGAACGCGGCCATTTCGTAGTCATCGCCTTCGAGGATTTCAATCTCGGTGCGACGCTTACGCTTGGCAGCCAGGATCAACTCCAGCACCCGGCCGGCGTCCAATCGCCGGTCAGCCACGCGCACTTGGCGCAT
>JAKLEG010000589.1 GCA_022703175.1 Myxococcota bacterium
GATGGGAGCCGACAGTGTCATCGTATCGGGTTGTCATCCGGGTGACTGCCATTACACCGCTGGCAATTACCACGCGCGTCGGCGTTTTGCGATTTTCCGCGACGTGCTGAGCTTCATGGGCGTGGACACCGGTCGCATCACCTTCTCGTGGGTTTCGGCCTCCGAGGGGGGCAAGTGGCGGGACGTGGTGAACGAAACAACCGAGCGGGTGCGGCAGCTCGGGCCATTTATCGACTATCAGGCGCTAAGCTTCGCCAGTGCGGCCATGCCCAAAGGCGCGGAGCTGCCATCATGAAGGAGCTGCAAGATCTGGCGCACAAGCTGTTGAGCGATGGTGCCGTGACGGTGGTGATGGGCTGGGAGCAAGGCCCGCGGGGCGTGCGGCCCGCGATGATCACCACCGCGGCCAACAGCCACCGGCTCATTTTCGATCCGCGTTGTGTGCATAACCTCGCGACGTATTTGAACCCGCGGCGTTCGCACCTGAAAAGTCTGGGCAAACCGGCCATTGTCGTGAAGGGATGCGATGCCAAGGCGGTGGCGGGCCTGATTCGGGAGAGTCAGATCAAGCGCGAAGATGTGGTGATTATTGGCGTGCGCTGTGGTGGCGTGGTGCGTAAGCCGACCCAAGCGCCGGAGCTTACAACCGACACAGTGTCGCCGCGATGTGGCCGTTGTGACGCCCGCGAGCCGAAACTGGTGGATCATTTGGTCGGACCGGCGTTGCCCGAGCCACCGAAAACCTGCAGCGTCGACATGGTAGCACGCTTGGAGCAGATGCCCGTTCAGGAACGTTGGGCATTTTGGCGCGAGGAGCTATCGCGTTGCATCCGGTGTCACGCTTGTCGCGAGATCTGCCCAATGTGTTTTTGTTCCACCTGCGTGGCCGACAAGAGTCGACCGCAGTGGATTGAAACCTCGGCCACCCCGCGTGCAAACCTGGCGTGGCAAATGACGCGGGTGATGCACATGGCGGGCCGCTGCGTGGGTTGTGGCGAGTGCACCAGGGCGTGTCCGGCCGAAATCCCGTTGGGGCTCATTCTTGCACACGTGGCCCAAAGCGTAGAGCAACGTTTTTCTTATCGGGTCAGCGACGACCCGACCCTTCCGGCGCCGGTGGGGGCGTTCAAAACCGACGACGCTCAGGAGTTCATCCTGTGAACAGCAAGAGTCTTTCGCTTGCGGAGCTGGCCGCCTTGGTGCGCGACCTGAACGCCTCGGGGACCTCGGTTGTGGCTCCGGTGCCCACCCGGTCGCTCTGTGGTGCCGATTATCGGCCGATTACTGAGTTAAATCAGGCAACTCTAAACGGTGCATTGCCTCGGCGCTCGCTCAAGGAGCTCTTCTTGCCGGCGTCTGAAGTGTTGCTTCGCTATCGTCTGAAAAAGAACGACGTTGAGTTGTTGCCTGTGCCCACCACGTTTACACCGCAGGTGATCCTGGGCGCACGTCCATGCGACGCTGCCGGGGTGGCGGTGCTCGACCGTGTGATGGGGTGGGACTATCGGGATGAGCTCTGGTTTGGTCGGCGTGCCGCTACCACCATCGTGAGTCTCGCGTGCCCAGGATTCGATGGGGTCTGCTTCTGCCATGCGGTGGGGTTGAACCCGGACGCATCGCTGGGCTCAGACGTGTTGCTGGTTCCACGGGGTGCCGATGCCTATTGGGCGATGCCCGTCACCGATAAGGGTGAGGCCTTGCTTGCGCGTGGCACGTTTGCCGACCTGGTCGAGCCCGCCGAGGTCACGGCGTTTCGCAAGGCTGCGGAGGAGAAGGTGGCCAAGAATCTGGCAAGCCTGCCTTCGGGCTTTCATACCTTCATGGCCCAGAGCTTCGACCATCCCGAGTTTAAGGCGATTGCCTCGCGTTGTCATGGCTGTGGCGCCTGCGCGGCAGTGTGTCCCACCTGTCATTGCTTCGACATCGTGGACGAGCCGGAAGGCATGGAAGGGGGCGCGCGACGGCGCAATTGGGATTTTTGTGCCACCTGTAAGTTTACGGTGCACGCCTCGGGGCACAATCCCCGCGCCACGCAGAACGAGCGCTTCAGACAGCGGGTGATGCATAAGTTTTCGATCTACCCGCAGCGCTTCGACGCTGTTTTGTGCACCGGTTGCGGGCGTTGCGTGCGCGCCTGCCCCGCAGGCATGGATTTGCCCGAAGTGCTGGGACATCTGTATGCCGCACAAGCCGCCGGGGGTGTCTCATGAATATCTACCAACCACACCTGATGCGCATCGACGAGGTCGTGGCCGAAACCAGCGACACTCAAACATTCAAGCTCAGCTTCAAAGACCCGCAGGTGGCGCAGCAGTTTAAGTTCTTAGCTGGACAGTTTGGGGAGTACTCGGTGTTTGGCGAAGGCGAGTGCACCTTCTGTATTGCCTCGTCGCCCACCCGTGAAGGTTATATTGAGTGTAGTTTTAAAGCAGCCGGAAAAGTGACGCAATCGCTTAAGCGCTTGTCGGTAGGTGATACCATCGGCTTTCGCGGCCCTTACGGGAACAACTTTCCGCTGGAACAGATGAATGGACACTCGGTGGTGTTTGTGGCCGGCGGTATCGGTTTGGCGCCGGTGCGCAGCGTCATTTGGAATGTGTTGGATCTGCGCGACCAGTTCAAGAACGTGACCATCATTTACGGCGCCCGCAGCGTGGGTGATTTGGTTTACAAGCGGGAGCTGGCTGCGTGGGCGGTACGCCACGACGTGAAGTTGTGGACCACGGTGGATCCAGGCGGCCAAACGGCCGACTGGAAGGGTGAGGTCGGTTTTGTACCGGCGATTGTCGAGAAGGCGGCGCCGGTCGCGACCGATGCCTATGCGGTGGTGTGCGGGCCGCCAGTGATGATCAAGTTCACGCTACCAGTGCTTGCAAAGTTAGGCTTCGCCGAAGAACGCATTTACACGACGCTTGAGAATCGCATGAAGTGTGGGTTGGGTAAGTGCGGCCGTTGCAACATCGGGCCAGTGTATGTCTGCAAAGATGGGCCCGTGTTTTCCGCTGCGCAAATCAAGGCATTGCCGCCCGAATACTAGGCGTTTGGGCGCTCGTGGGCGCGGTCACAGAATGTAGCGGGCCAGATCATCCCCTTCTGGGAAGGTGCCCAGCGCCTTGCGCACGAACTCGCCATTCACTTCAAAGCTCTGGCCGCGCCGCTCGGGGGCGGCGTACGACAGCTCCTCTAGCACCTTTTCTAAGATGGTGTAGAGCCGGCGCGCGCCGATGTTCTCGGTGCGGCTGTTGGCCTCGGTGGCGATGCGGGCGATTTCGGTCAGGCCATCGTCGGTGAAGGTGAGCGTCACCCCTTCGGTGTCGAGCAGCGCCCTGTACTGCACCGGCAGCGCATTCTTGGGTTCGCGGAGGATGCGTACGAGATCAGCTTCAGTGAGTGCGCTGAGCTCCACGCGCAACGGGAAGCGCCCCTGCAGTTCCGGGATTAGGTCGGTAACCTTGCTGACATGGAAGGCCCCAGCGGCGATGAACAGGATGTGGTCGGTGTGCACCATGCCGTACTTGGTGGCCACCGTAGAACCCTCAACAATAGGCAGGATGTCCCGTTGCACTCCTTCGCGCGAGACATCGGGGCCATGACCGCCCCCTTCGCGCCTGGCGATCTTGTCGATCTCATCCAGGAAGACGATGCCGCTGTCTTCGGCGCGCCGGATTGCTTCTTTGGTGACGGCCTCTTGGTCGATGAGCTTGTTGGCCTCCT
>JAKLEG010000059.1 GCA_022703175.1 Myxococcota bacterium
TCAACTCGATGATGGTATCGCCAGTGGCCGAATCCAGGTTCGCGGTGGGCTCATCGGCCAACACGATGCGTGGCTTGTTCACAAGTGCCCGCGCCACCGCGACCCGCTGCCGCTGCCCACCTGACAGCTCGTTGGGCCGTTGATGGATTTGCCCCAGGAGACCCACGCGGTCGAGAAGCGTTTCTACCCGGTGCTTGCGCTCGGCCTGGGTGAGCGTGCCTTGCAACAGCAACGGGAACTCGACGTTCTGCGCGACGTTCAACACCGGAATCAGGTTGAAGGTCTGAAAGATGAAACCCAATTTAAACAAGCGCAGGCGCGTCAACTCGCGGTCCTTTAGCAGATGTGTTTCTTGCCCATCCACCCACACCCGACCTTGAGTGGCGACATCCACACAACCCACCAGGTTCAACAGCGTGGTTTTGCCGCTCCCTGAAGGCCCGGCGATGGTGGTGAACTCACCCGCTCGAATCGCCAGGCTCACGCCGCGCAATGCCCGTACCGTGGTATTGCCCAACGGGTAATCTTTGATGACGTCTAAAAGCGTAACGATGTCGCTCATGGAAAAGCTCCAATTAGAATCCGCCCCACGGGGCGAATGGAGACAAAATCCGTACCATTTGCCAGAGAGTCAAGGGTGCCACTGGGACATTGGCCTCTGTCACAACCTCACGGCTGGGTTTGACCGAGCGTTGGGCCCGTGCGGCGCCACTATGACACACGGTTTTCGCGGCCCCAAGCCGACGTGACCGCTTTGCGGGGGTGCTTGCAAGCTCTTCCGCCTTGCTCATGCCAGGCACTGTACGCAGATGCCCACATCCTGCCTGCCTAGCCCCGACGAATGGCGCCTGGGCCCCGATGAACGCCGACAATCGCCGACCAACACGTCGACAGGCACTCTTCGCTTGGTCGTCCACCGTTCGAACTGTTACGCTCATATGCGTTGCAACCGGCACAACAGCGGCCGAACGCGGCCGATACTTTCTTTAAGACTCTTGCAGGACACAGCGCGAATGAAGCTCGTCTCCGCCAAAACACCCTGTCGCCATCGAGCCCACAACCGCCATTGGCTTAGCGCCTGTGTCATAGGCCTCCTACTTGGCGTAAGCGCCTGCGGCGCGGAAAGCTCGCCGCCCGGACGCGAACCAGTCGACGTCACGCTCACGGTCTGGAACTTGAGTCATTATCCGATCAAAGAGCTGTACGTGCATCGCGGCGAAAGTTACCAGGGCACAGCCAACCGATTGAGCGAACCGCTGCTCGAACAAGCCAAGGTGGGTGTTCCCCTCACCACAGGGCAATACGTCACCGCCGTGCGCGACAAAAATCTAGGCGAGAAGATCGCGCTCACCACCGGCGCCGGCCTGATGCTCTACAACTCCGATTGCACTCTCATCGTGCTCAACGAGAACTTCCAGCTCCTGGGCAACCCCGATTATTCGGGGCTCGGAGCCGATGGTGCGGCGACAGGCGACTAGCCCTCACCTACGGGGTCGGGGCAGAAACGCCGGTTATGGATTCAATAACCGGCGTCGCCACAACCGTTCGGCGCTCAGCTGATAGACGACGCGCTCATGCAAACGGTGTTCTTGGCCCTGCCAAAACTCCACTGTGTGTGGCCGCACCGCGTAGCCACCCCAATGCGGCGGACGGGGAACGGGCAGGTCGGCAAAACGTGCCGCCACATCCCGGAGCGCTTGTTCCAGTGCCTCGCGGTGTGGGAGTGGCTCGCTCTGTGCTGAGGCCCATGCGGCCAGCTGGCTGCCACGCGGACGCGTCGCGAAATAGCGATCGGCCTCGCCATCGGGCACGAAAGCGGCATGGCCTTCCACGCGCACCTGGCGCATCGCCGTGGGCCAAAAAAATACCAACGCGCAGCGACCGTCGTGCTCAAGCTCCCGCCCCTTGCGGCTGTGGGTATTGGTAAAGAACGTCAGGACCTCATCGGTGATCTCTTTTAACAACACGATCCGCGCCGATGGAGCACCATCGGCAGCCACCGTAACCAACGTCATGGCGTTGGCATCCGGCACGCCCTGGACCAAGGCGTCTGCAAGCCACATAGACAAGAGCGGCAGCGGCGTTGGTGGCAGCGCTTCGACGTCGAGAGGCTCGGCGCGATACTCACGACGCTCAGGTAGTAAACGTGACCCCATGAGACCTCACTCGCGGCCTAACATGGGTTGGCAAAGGCCGGTGTCAATTCGACGCGGCTAGCGGAGCAACCCCACCGACTTGAGACTCGTCTCGACCCGCCCAATCGTGCGTTCGATATCGTCGTCCAGGCCGACCGAAAAGCGAATAAGCCCGCTGGTGAGCCCCATGGCCGCTTGCGTATCCTTGGGAATTTCAGAGCTGGTGCTGCTGCCGGGTGCTGAGAACAACGTTTTGAAGTAACCCAAGCTCACAGCCAGGTAGCCCACCAAATCCTTCTGCATCGCAGCCATCAGTTTGCTAGCCGTGGCGGCATCCTTGGCGTCCAGCGTCATCATGCCGCCAAAGCCCATGTCGGGACGCATCAGCTTCCCGAACAACGCATGCTGCGGATGGCTTTCGAGTCCGGGGTAGTGAACCTTCAACCCCTTGGCAGACAACCACTGGGCGAGCGCCATCGCGTTCTTAGAGTGCTGACGCATGCGCACGTGCAGCGAGTGTAGGTTCTTCAAAATGCTGGCCGCGCGCGTGGAGTCGAGCACCGGGCCCATCAGCATGCAGGCACCGCTGTTCACATCGGTGAGCTTGCCGATCAGTTCCTTGGAGCCACAGATGCAACCGGCCACGGCGTCGGAGGTGCCGTTGGCGAACTTGGTGAGGGAGTAGACAACCACGTCGGCACCATGCGCGGCGGGGGTGATGAGCATCGGCACGAAGGTGTTGTCGATCACGAGCTTGATGCCGTGTGCATGAGCGAGCTGCGCCAACGCCGGAATGTCGGCCATCTCAAGCAACGGGTTCGACACGGTCTCGGCGTAGAGCACCTTGGTTTTTGGGGTGATCGCCTTCTCAATCGCCTTTAGATCGGTGATGTCCACAAAACGGGTGGTCACCCCGAAACGCGGTAGGAAGTTCTTGAGCAGCGCAAAGGTGCCACCATAGATCGTGCGTGCTGACACGACTTCATCGCCCGCGCCCGCGAGCTGCATCATCGTGGAGGTGATCGCGCTCATGCCCGACGCCGTCACCTGCGCGGCCTCGGTGCCTTCCATGCCGGCCAACGCCTGCGACAGGTAGCGATTGATAGGGTTCCAGTGACGCGAGTAAAGGAAGCAACCCTCAATCTCGTGTTCAAAAACCTCTTCCATCGTTTTAGGAGACAAGAACGTGTAAGTGACACTGTCGGTCACCGACGGGTTCACGTCGCCGAATTCACCGAAAACAAGCAAGTCTTGAATGGCACTGGCTGGGTTGTGCGTCATGAATCTCTCCAGGAAGCACAACCAAGCGCCAAGTGGCAGCGCTGTCAACCGCTGGTTGCGCCGCTGACGTCGACGAATCCCGCGATCAGCGCCGGGCGCCCAGCATACGTCGAAACGCTGGCAGACAGCAGCACGTGCGCGGGTTGACCGTCGGCGCGCCTCAACGTCACCTCCTGGTCGACAACCCCGCCGCGCTGGCGCAAAACGTCCAACAGGGCGTCCCGTTCAGAAAGATCGACACAACTACTTTGCACCGTCAGCGAAGCGCGGTCGTCGCGCGTCCAGCCAAAAAAGGCAGTTGCACGACGATTGGCGTACAGCACGACGCCAAACTCCACGTCGGTCACCAACATCGGCGTCGGTGCATGGTCGAGCACCAGCCGAAGGCGTCGCTCGGCACGACCGCCAGTGCGCGCCACCGCCACCGCCAACGTCAACGCGGCCACCACCATCAACACCAACACCGCGCCGACCCAACGCCACCAATCGGGCACCTGCCAAGGGGCTTGCGGCTGATACAAAAATCCGTCTAACGAGGTTTCGGGAGCCAACATCCCAACCTCGGCGTAGGTGTTGGCGATGTGCTGCCATCGCCCCGGGTACATGTAGCCGATTTCCACCGCCTCGGGTTTGATCAACTCGCGAGAACGCTGAGCTTCATACAGTAAATGCTCCCGACTCTTGCGCTTCGAGTAATGCGCCAGAATTAGATCCACCGCCGCTTCGGGATGCGCCATGGCTTCGTGCCAACCGCGCAAGCTGGCCGCTCGAAAGGCCGCCACGCGCTCGGGGTGATTCAAGAGCTCTTCCTGGGTGGTGAATAGGTTGTCACCATAGAAATCCACCCCGGCCGTGCGCGCCGACAACAACTGGTAGGGCGCGTGCGCCGCATCCAGCAAGAACGGCTCGTCGGTTTGATACACCGACATCGCGTCCACTTCACCCTCAATGAAGTCGTGCGGCTCAAACGATGGTGACAGGAACTGGGGAGGCACCCCGGTGTCGAGAAGACCTTCGCGTTTCAACAAGGCCACGAGCTCGGCCGAGCCGGGCTCCATGATCACCCGTTTGCCAGAGAGCTGATGCACGTTTTGCACTCGGTCGCTGCGCACCGCGAGCGCCAGCGGCGAATGTTGGAAGATGACCGCCAACACGACAAGATTGCGCCCGGTGGCCCGATCCAGCAATAACTCGGTCGTGCCGACCCCGTACTGGGCGCGCCCTTCCAAGACCTCGGTCACCGGATGGCGGTCGGCGGCCGCTTCGACGATAGTCACATCCAGCCCGGCCTCGCGGTAGTAACCCCGCTCACGCGCCACCACGTAGCCGGCAAACTGAAACTGGTGTTTCCACTTCAGCTGCAGCACCACGGGCTCGGGCGTGCCACTCACCAACGGCACCGGTGTCGCGGCGGCGCACCAGGCCGCACCCACAAATGCCAGGCCGAAAATCATCGAGAGCTCGACTCCAACGCCGCGCCAGGCCGTCCCGACGATGTAGATTCGTATCTGAAACGCCCCGAACAGGGTGTCATGCAAGCCGGCTCTATCATGCTCCGGCTTGCTCGCCCAGGTTGTATCTGGCTTGCGCCTCCGCACGCCTAGAGGCAAGGCATCTGCCGCTCCAAGGCCAGCGCATAACCGCCGCACAGATTACGCAGCATCACAAACTCAGCCGCCGCCACGCGTCTCTCCTCGGGGGAGTCATGCCGAACCGCCCGCAACAAGGTGTTCTTGGGCGTGTGCTCGCTGGGAACGCACTCCAACGCGGTGGTGCGATAGCCATGTTGACGGAGCAGCAGCAGTCGCAGAGCGTCGGTGAAGGTCGCGCCCGCCTCGCGACGTAAGTGCGGCGAATTCCAGATGGGTCGCAACGTCCCGGGAAGAGCCGCCGCGTCGGCCTCACGCCAACGGGCCGCGAGCTCCGCGTGACAACACGGCACGACAGCCAACAGCGGCGCCTGCACCCGTAGGCCCAAGGCCAACGCATCATCGGTGGCTGTGTCGCACGCATGCAAGGCCATCACCGCGTGCACCGCGGGCGTCGCACCACCTCCCCCAAAGATTTGGCTCCACAACGTGGTCAAATCGAGTCCCGCCACCGGCGCGGCCACAAAGCGCAACCGCCGCTCATCAAACAGGATCGCCGCCCGCCGCGTGCACTTGTCGACGAGCACGGCCTGCCGGTCCAACCCCAACACCTCGGCCGGGTGGCGAAAGCGGTGCTCAAAGCACCAGGCCAACAGAAAGGTCAGGTAAGAGCGACCACAGCCCGCGTCCAACACTCGGATACAGGGCTCACGTGCCATCAAGTCTTTCAGCATAGGCTCCAGGAGCGCCACCAGCTGATTCACCTGCATGAACTTCCGCACCGCAAACGCGCTCATGCTGCCGTCTCGCTGCACCAAACCCATCACACGCAACAGCGGCGCATCGGCCACGGGATCCAACAGGAGCTGCTTGGTGCCCAGCAGGTGTGCTCGCCGCGTGGCATCCCAGAACTGCTCGGCACGTGCGCGCACTTCGGCTAACCAACGAGCATCCATCGTCCCCCTTCTGCCCGGCACTGCATGCAGGCGCAAGAGCTGCCCGCGACACCGAAAGCCGCCCAAACATCACCCTTGCACCTCGCAAAAACCATGACGCTGTATCTGGGCGCTCGCACGCATTGAACCGGACCCCGGCTCTCGCTAGTCTCTGCAACAACCTAGTCAGGGGGCGTGCCGTGGATACTCATCTGTATCTCAGTTGTTTTCGATCCGAAGCGCTCATCGCATCCCACCTTGATCCCGAAAGCTTTGGCCGCTACATGGCGGTCGGGACCCACAAACTCACCCGTGGGGCCTACCTATTCTTCGAGGTCACGAAGAACCTCAAGACGTCGTTCTTCAAGCTTTCCGATCTCGCCGAGCGCTGCAAACCGCATAGCGACGGCCGGCCGCGGTCGAGTAAGTATGTGAGCGTCTATCGCGTGCTCGAACACGTGGAGCTAAACGAGCTCGGGACGTTGTACCTGGTGAGCGCCGACGGCCGCACGTTAGGCATCGACGCCAAGCCCTATGACACGAGCAAGGAGGAACACGGCGTCAACCTGTACCAACAGCTGTGCCCGCTGGTTCCGCTTATCGTCTCGTCGCAGTCACCCGCGCAGTTCGGCAAGTTCATCACCAACAGCCAAAACGCCATTTCCGTGCCACGCATGCTGTTCGCCGACCAGCTCCTCGACCGCGAGGAGGATGGCTCCCTTTCCGGACATCTGCCGTACGCCGAACGGGCGCACATCGAGCAATGCATCCGCGAGTTGGCTGACCCCGAAGGCAAACAAACCAAGACGGTGTCGCGTAACCCCAACATCATGGCGTTCTTCCGCACCATCCGCCGCGGCTTCTTCGTGGCCGATCCGAGCGGCATCAAACATTATCCATTCCCGTCGCGTGAAAGCCTCGAAATCGAGCATGCCAAGTGGTGGCGTTCGGTGCAGTTCGGCTAGGCCGCGCTCGCCCCTCTGCCCCGTGTTGCTCCGTTAGGCTTCAATAGGAGTTCTTATGCGTGCCCAACTTCGCGCCCTATTTTCATCACGTCGTTTCACCAACCTCTACCTGTCAGCCTTCGCCGGGCTGTTCTTGCTCGGCGCCTTCTTTGCACCTGGGCACAACGCCCAGGCAGGCAGTGAGGCAGGCCACGGCTTCGTCCCGTTCGCGCTGTTCAGTGATCCCCGCTACTCGACTCTAGAGGTCTCAGCGTTGATGGCGATTCTGGGCGTGGCCATCGCCGGCCTCCTGTACGCTGCGCTCCTCGCACGCCAGGTGTATGCCGCCGATACCGGCACCGCCAAAATGCAGGAAATCGCCCTCGCGGTACGGGAAGGCGCCAACGCCTACCTGGCCGCGCAGTTTAAACGCGTCGGTCCGCTGATCGTCATTGTTACCATTGTACTGTTTGCCACCTACACCGGCGCCGAGTCGGCCTTCCAATGGGGTCGCGCTGGCGCCTTCCTCATTGGCGCGTTGTTCTCCAGCACGGTGGGCTTCGTCGGCATGCGTTTGGCCACGGCCGGCAACCTACGCGTCGCGGCAGCGGCCCGTCACAGCTATGGCGAGGCGATGCAACTGGGTTATCGCACCGGCACCGTCACTGGCATGCTTACCGATGGCCTGGGCTTGCTCGGTGGCACCATCATCTTTCTGATCTACGGCGAACAAGCGTACGAGGCGCTGCTGGGCTTCGGCTTTGGCGGCACTCTCTTAGCGCTCTTCATGCGCGTGGGCGGCGGCATCTACACCAAGGCGGCCGACGTCGGTGCCGACCTGGTGGGTAAGATCGAACAGTCGATTCCCGAAGACGACCCCCGCAACGCCGCGACCATCGCCGACAACGTGGGCGACAACGTCGGCGATTGCGCCGGAATGGCCGCCGACATCTTTGAAAGCTACGAAGTCACCATCGTCGCTGCCATGATCCTCGGCATGGCGAGCTTCGGCCACAAGGGCGTCATCTTCCCGTTGCTCGTGCGCGGCATCGGTGTGTTGGGCTCCATCCTCAGCACCTACACGGTCAAGGCTGGCAAAGGCGACACCTCGGATACCGCCTTGCACAGCGTGCACCGTGGTTTCTGGATCGGCTCAGTGGTGAGCGTCGTCGGCTTTATGGCCCTGGGTTTTGCCTATCTACGTTTTGACGCCAACTACATCGCCACAAACCCAATGGTGAAGGCCGGCTTCCCAAACGGCGACCCCGCACAACTGGGCGTTTGGGCCAACCTCGGCATCGTCGGCTTGGACATGCGCCCGGCCCTCACCTGCCTCATCGGTGTCGTGTTGGCCATCGTATTAAACAAGGTCACGAGCTACTTCACCCATACCAAACATGAGCCCGTGCAAAGCTTGGCGCGCGCCTGCCAAACCGGGCACGCCACCAACATCATCCAAGGTTTTGCCGTGGGTTATGAAAGCACCGTGGCCACGTTGATGGTCATTGCTGGCGCGTTGTTCGCGGCGGTGCTGTGCTACACCGGCACACCGCCCATGTTCGTGGCCTATGGCGTCGCGATGGCCGGCATCGGCATGTTGACCCTCACCGGCAACACCATCTCGATGGACGTGTTTGGCCCGGTGGCCGACAACGCCAACGGCATCGGCGAAATGGGCTACGAGCCCATGGAAATGGAGAAGGCCGAGCCGGGCTCCTACAAACGCGCGCGGCAAATCCTGGCCGACCTAGACGCCGTGGGCAACACCACCAAGGCCGAAACCAAAGGCATCGCCATTGGCTCTGCCGTCATCGCGGCCGTGTCGTTGTTCTCAAGCTTCATCGCCGTGATCGCGGTGGGCAGCGAAGACAATATCCGCGACATGACCATTGCGCAGTACTTGGCCGAGGCCGGCAAGATGACCGTGGCTGAGCCTATCGTGTTTATCGGCATGCTCATTGGCGGCGCGGTGCCGTTCTTGTTCTCCAGCATGCTCATCCGCGCCGTGGGCCGCGCGGCCTCGCAGATCGTCAACGAGTGCCGCCTGCAGTTCCGCGATCCGAAGATTGTCAGCGGCGAGAAGCGCCCCGACTACGCCCGTGTCGTTAACATCTGTACCAAGACGGCCCAAAAAGAACTGGTCGGCCCAGGCCTGCTGGCCATCATTATCCCAATGCTGGTCGGCTTCCTGCTAGGCCCGTATGCTGTGGGCGGCTTCTTGGCCGGCATGATCCTCGTGGGTCAGCTCTTGGCCGTCTTCATGTCCAACGCCGGCGGCGCCTGGGACAACGCCAAGAAGCTCATTGAGGATGGCGTCTATGGCGGCAAAGGCTCCGAAGCGCACAAGGCCGCAGTCACCGGCGACACCGTGGGCGATCCCTTGAAGGACACGGCTGGCCCAGCCATCAACCCGCTCATCAAAGTCATGAACATGGTGAGCTTGCTGAGCTTGGGCCTGGTGCTGCGCTACAACGTGTTCCTGCAACCCGCCGATGCCCCCGCCACCCATCGCGTGGTGGGCATTTTGGCCGCGATCGTCGGCATCGCCGTGGTGAGTTGGGCTATCTGGCAAAGCAAGCGCGAAACTGGCGACGGCCTAGGCAGCACCGCTGGTCACAGCCCCAGCGCCAAGTAGGCACGCCGTTTTGCTCGCTTGAATTGCCTCGTGTCGTCGACCGCGGTTTTGCAGCACCTGGTCTTAACCGTGGTCGTCGCGCAGGCGGCCTGCCTTCCCTATTCATCTCCGCCCTCAGATCCGGAAATCCCCGTGACCGCTCCTGAGCCGGGAGTGCCCGCGTGGCCTGCTCCCCTTACGGCGGTAACACCTCTGCCGCTTACGCTTCCCAAAGGCTTTCGCAGGCCGAAAGTTGTCATCGACGCCGGGCATGGAGCCTACGCTAACACCGGCCCGCGCTCGGTGTTCTGCGAACTCGAAGAAGACTTCGACCTGCGCATCGCCAACGACTTGGGCGCACGGCTGCTCACCTCCAAGGCCTTCCGCGTGCGCCTGAGCCGCAACGGCCTTGCCCGACCAAGTTACCAGGCCCGTGCAAAAACAGCCGCGGCGTGGGGCGCCCAGGCCCTGCTCAGTATCCATTCCGACGTGCGAGGCCCCGCAACCTTATACGACCTACAATACGGTGGCCCGTGCTACCGCCAAGATGCCGAAACTGGCTTCGCGGTACTCTATGCGGACAATGCCGACGCACCGTTGAATGAGCAACGCCAGCGCTTGGCGGTCGCCTTGGCGTTACGGCTTTCTGAAGCAGGCTTTGCTCCCTACTCCGGTTACGACTACCAAGGCATCTATGAGGCCGATCCGGCCGCCCCCGGCGTCTTCATTGACCGACATCCTCGTGGCCAGCGCATCTACATGTTGAACCACACCACGCTCCCCGCAGTGGTCATCGAAACCCATCAGGCGTTGAGCCTGCCCGAAGCGTCGCGTTGGCGAGAGGAAGCGACCCTGAACGCGTTTGCTGCAGCAGTGGCGCAAGGACTGGTAGATGCCCACACTCCAGAGCCGTGATAGGAAGTCGCTCTTCTCACAAACAAAGGTGGCATCATGAAGCTTTGGCAGTCGTTGTACGCGTTGATCTGGTTGAACTTCTTCGTGTTGCTGGTGGCGACGTTGGACGTCATCCCATACAAGGCGCAGGTGCATGCTGGGCTCGGCTTGTTGGTGTTGGTCGTGGCCTTCATCAACAAGGTCCGCATTGGCAAAACTTCGGCCCCAGCGCGTCTGAAGCGCATTACCGCCGCCACGGCTGGCATCAGCGTCATGGCCACGGCCACCGGCATTCTGCTCGCAATCCCGGCGCTGGCGAGCTTCGGCATCGTCTTTCGGGTACTCCACATCCTGGCGATCGTCGCCATCATCGCACAATCAGGCTCGGTCGCGACTGCCTACGACATGTGGGAGGAAGGTGAGCTTACGCCTGCGGCAAAGACGTAAAGCCGTAGGCCCGAATACAGGCAACGATATTGACCGGCCTGCCGAAACACTCCTTGGCCACGTTGGCCCAAGCTCAGGGGAGTTGCGCATGATCACCCTCAATCCAAACACCGCGGCCAACGCTCAGGTGTCTTTGGTGAAGGATGCATCTACCGGCGTCGCGTATGCGGTCGTCGATATTTGGAACCACGATCCGGCCATTGCCGCCGTCGTCACCGACGCACTGCCCACCGAAAAGCCGGTGTTGGCTTACCCTGACTTCGGCTCGTTCTCGGGTCCCGCGTTTGCTGGGACACGCATCTACAATGGCTACGAGTTTTCGCCGTTTGGCGGCACGACGACCTACATGGGTACGACCGCCGATGGTTGGGACCATCACCAGATCAAGGTGCCGGTCTCCGACCCGGCCTACTTCATGCAACATTTGAGTGACCTGGGCGTGGTGCTCTCAGTTCCGACCAGCAGCTACGGTGCTCACGGAACCGCGTGGATCAACGCCACGGTCGACACCGTCTTTATCGGTTGAGCCCAAACCGCGCCGTGACATCCTCGATGTCATTCTGCCCTGCGGTAATGGTGACAACGACATGGTGGTCACCTTCGGTAGCAATCACGATCTGGCGCTGAAAGATTACAAGCTGCTGCGGGCCGACGAAGCTGATATCCTGCCACACCGCAGCGCGCCCCCCCGACGTACCGCTGCCTGACCTCAACACACGAAAGCCTGGTTGTGTGCGCAGCGCCTCACGGTTGGCGGCGTCGAAAAGCGCCACGATGACAGCATGACCTTCGGATTTGCGGCGCGAGACGACCAAGCTGGGCTGTACCGAGGGTGCGACCCTGCTCGTCTTCGCAAGAGGTGTTGTCAGACCGACGTCAGGGCGCCGCAACACGAAGCGAAACAGCGTTTCATCGTCGACGTCGTCCGGGAGTTCGATCTCGATGCCGTGAACGATCTTGCGTGTCATGTCTCAACTCTGTGCGAGGCGAGCAACCGTCACATTTCAACGCCGACCATAGAACGAATGTGCCACGAGACAAAGACGGAAGCCCGCAGAGGAATTGATCGATGCCTTGTGCGTGACTACTCTGCCGGCATGGCGACGACAATTTTCTCAAAAATCTTGGCGGGCGAAATCCCTTGTCACCGCGTCTACGAAGACGACTTGGTTTTGGCATTCCTCGACCACGCGCCGCTCTCCCGCGGCCACACGCTCCTGATCCCCAAGGAGCCTGCCGAACGGTTGGACCAACTTTCGGACGCGTCGGCCGCCGCGATCGGCAGAGTGTTGCCAAGGCTCTGCCGCGCCATCCTGCAAGCCACCGGCGCCACCGCCTTCAACGTGCTGCAAAACAACGGCCCAAGCGCGCACCAAGCGGTGTTCCACGTGCACTTCCACATCATCCCCAAACACAAAGATGGCAGCGGCTTGGGAATTGCTTGGCCGGCAAAGCATGGAGACGACGTCGAACAAAAAGCCCTTGCCACCGAACTAGGCGAGCTGCTCACACATTCGGGATGAGGTGCAGAGTAGGCAATTGTGCGACATACTCGGACCATGATCAGCCTGACACTCATGTTGGCAGCCACGGCAGCGGCAAGCACCCCGTCATCTAAAGGAGAAAACGCCGTGCAAAACATCCACTGGTTAGGCCACGATACTTTCTGGGTTGATGGCCCCCCGATCATCTACATCGATCCGTTCCACCTGCATGGCAGCCTACCCAAAGCCGACATCATCTTGATCACCCACGAGCATTTCGACCACTGCTCGCCCGACGACATCGCCAAAATCCACGACCCAAAGACCGTGCTCGTGGGCCCAAAAGAAGTTGCCGCCAAGTTGAAAATGGCTGTCATGGTGATCGCGGCGGGCGAAACGCTCAAGGTAGGTGACGTGCAAATCCGAGCCATCCCCGCCTACAACGTGAACAAAAAGTTCCACCCCCAACAAGATGGTAAGGTGGGTTACGTCTTTACGATAGCAGGTAAGAGCTACTACCACGCGGGTGATACCGACCAGATCCCAGAAATGAACGGCTTGGCCCCCGACGTCGCATTCTTGCCGGTCTCCGGAACCTACGTGATGACCGGCCAAGAGGCCGCTGTTGCCGCCCGAGCCATCAAACCGAAGCTCGCCATCCCCATGCACTACGGCGAGATCATCGGCAGTGACGACGACGCCAAAGCCTTCGTCGCAGCCTTGAAGGGCTCCGGCATCCAAACGCTCATCCTGCGTAAAGAGTAACGCTCCCCAGCTCTTTGCGTCACAACTTGCCGGGCACAGCGTCGCTTGTCGCGCTAGAATCCCAGTGCTACCCGACGCTCGTTGCCATCAAAGCCAAGGGGATTGTTATGCGTTACCTCCCAATCCTGGTCGTGCTCGTGCTTGCGGGCTCACACTCGGCGTGCAGCGATGGCAGTTCAAAAAGGCGCACCGAGCCCACGCCCTCGGCTTCAGGCGATACGATGGCCGACCCAGACCAAGCTGGCCATGACGGCGCGCCCGGCGCTGACGACGTGACCGACAGCTTGCCGATGTCTGACACAAAGATGAGCGACGACTTGCCCATGGGTGATGACACTAATGCGCCGACCGATGGCGAGCCCACCGGCGACACCGAGGCGGTGGGTGATCCGCAGCCTGGCGATACCATGATAGCTGGAGATGCAACCGCCGCGGGCGATCCTGCGCCTGACGGCGATACGTTGCCCATGCCCTGCACCATGAATGACACAGCGGCAGCCCTGGGAGCGGCGCAACTGCAAGCGCTGCGAGCGGTTGCCACCAGCACGGCAACGGTGAATCTGAACGTCGGCAACGCGTACGTTTCCTATGTCCAGCCAACCCTGGTGAATGGTTCGGCCGCCTTCTTCTTGCAAGCCACCCCTACGGGTCCGGCCATCATGGTGGCGATTGATCCCGCCACGCTAACGCCGGTCCCCAGGGTCGGGGATGTCGTTGGCATGACCGCAACGACGGTCACGCGCTTGAGCGGCATGCGCCAAGTGACGGCGCTCAGCAGCCTTGTCATAAAGTGCTCAGGCGCCGATTTGGCACCGCTCGTCCAAGATCTCACCGCGGCCAGCGACTTGGTCACGAATATCGATAGCTACGAAAGTGAGTTGGTTGCCATCGACGCTGCCGTGGCTGGCCCCTATCATGCCGATGGCGCAGGCTTTTTGGCCGCAGCGATCACCTCCACTGGCATCCCGGCCGCTGCCCCAAACCTCGTATTACGCGCCCCAGAGAGCCTGTTGTACCAACGCGACGTGACTCCGGGCTGTCGCATACACCTAGGCCCGTCGCCGCTGTTGCGTAGCGGCACCAACACCGTAACGGTCCAAGCGCACGCGTTTCAAGACGCCGAGATCACCGACGTCGTAGGCTGTGCGGCCCCAGCGGTTACGAGTGCCGCAGCCTTGTCGCCCACCGAACTTGTTGTCAGCTTCGATCGGGAACTTTTGGCCAATAGCGTGAATGCCAGCACACAATTTCCAATCATCTTTGACACCGGCGAGCTCGCAGTGACTGGTCTGCCGCTAGCCGTCGGACACCAAGTCTTCTTAGCCACCCAAAACCAAACAGCCGGCGTTTCGTACACGGTGAGTGTGGATGGCACCGTCACCGATCTTGCTGGCTTGGGTGTGGGCGACACCGGCACCAATGCGGCCTTTGATTTCCTGGGTGCGAGCGGCGGTTGTGGACCCAGTCAATTGGTCATCAGCCAAATCTATGGCGGTGGCGGCCGCACGGGCGCTGCATTCCAAAGCGACTTCGTGGAGCTACACAATCGGGGTCCTTCCTCGATCGACCTGAATGGGTTGTCGCTACAACGAGTGTCCGACACCGGCAGCACCTGGTCCGTCACGCCGCTTGCGACATCGTCGCTGATTGTTCCCGCGGGTAGCTACTTCTTGGTGAAAGGACGTAGCGATTCCAGTTGCGGCGGCAACCCATGCGGCGAGGCCTTGCCCACGCCGGATCTCGACCTGAGCGGCTCTGCCAATTGGAACTTTGCCGCCGATGCTGGCCGGCTTGCCGTCGTGCAGGGGACAACCGCACTCGCCGCCTGCAACGTCACAACCGCAGTTCGGGAGTTTGTGGGCTACGGCGTCTCCGCCGCGTGCGCGGCAGGTTTGCCTACCGTAACCGGCGCCAACACGCTGGCGTTGATGCGCCGTGATCAAGGCTGCACCAATACGGGTTCGAACCGCGATGACTTTGCGGTCGCAACGCCAGCGCCGCGCTCCAGCATGACGCCGGCTCACCTGTGCGGATGCGACTGATAATTACGCTTGGTCGGGCGTGTAGTTTTCGAAGCGGGTGTACTCTTTGAAGAAGCGGAGCGTCACGGTGTCGGTGGGGCCATTACGCTGTTTGCCGATGATGATTTCGGCCAAACCCTTCTGGTCGGATTCCGCGTTGTAGTACTCGTCGCGATAAACAAACATGATCACGTCGGCGTCTTGCTCGATAGCGCCCGATTCGCGCAAGTCGGAGAGCATCGGACGTTTGTCGGTGCGTTGTTCGAGTGAGCGATTCAGCTGCGACAGCGCAATCACGGGAATCGAGAGCTCTTTGGCCAGCGCCTTCAATCCCCGAGAGATATCGGAGATCTCGCGCTCACGGCCTTCGGAGCCGGCCTTGCTGTGCATCAGTTGCAAGTAGTCGACCACCACCAGGCCCAGACCCTTTTCGGATTGGAGCCGACGCGCCTTGGCACGCATCTCCAAAATAGACAAAGCACCGGAGTCATCGATGTACAGCGGCGTATCGGCCAACGAACCGGCCGCACGTGCTAACTTGGGCCAGTCCGAGTCCTTGAGGAAGCCCGCGCGCAGTCGGTGTGCATCGATGCGCGCCTCTTGACACAACAAACGCATCACGAGCTGCTCTTTGGACATTTCGAGCGAAAACACCGCAACCGGGATCTGGTGCTTGAGCGCACCGTTCAACGCACAGTTCAGCGCGAAGGCGGTTTTGCCCATCGAGGGACGGCCCGCGACGATAATCAAGTCCGATGGCTGAAAGCCGCTGGTGAGCTTGTCGAGGTCGGCGTACCCGGAGGTAATCCCCGTCACCGCCTCTTTCTTTTCATACAATTTCTCGATCTTCTTGAACGCGTCCTTGACCGCGTCCTTCAGCACCGTAAAGCTCTTGTGCTCGCGGGCGCGGGTAATCTCGAAGATCTTGGATTCGGCTTCATCCAAGAGGACGTCGATGTCAGCGCCGGCCTCGAATCCTGAGCCTGCGATGGTGGAGGCAGCGGTGATAAGGCGACGCGTGAGCGCGCGGTTCTTGACGATGCGAGCGTAGTGCTTGGCGTTGGCAGCGGTGGGCACGCTTTCGGTCAGGGCGGTGAGGCCGGCGGCGCCGCCCACCAGATCGATCTTGCCCATTTTACGCAACTCGGCTGCCACGGTGATTTCGTCCACCGGTTCGTTGCGCCCAAACAGCGTCTGAATGCCATCAAAGATGATGCCGTTTGCGGGTCGATAGAAGTCGTCCGGATTTAGCAACTCGATCGCTTCGAGAAGCGCCGTGCGGTCGAGCATCATCGCGCCTAACACCGAGCGCTCGGCATCGGTGTCCTGCGGCGGAATGCGGCCGTGGCGTTCAACCGGGGCGTTGGATTCCGACTCCATCTTCGAGCCTCACTTGTGACGTCGCTGACAGTAGCGTGAAACGCGGCCCCAGGAAACGCGCGAAAAAAAAGGGCAGAGAGAAGCGAACCTCTCCCTGCCCAACAACACAACAAACCTGCGGCTTACTCCGCGACGACCCAGACCTTAACTTCGGCCGTCAGATCGCCCGGGAGCTTCACCGGCACCTGGTACACGCCCAGGGCCTTGATCGGCTCGGCCAGAGTGATCTTACGACGGTCCAGCTTGATCCCTTCGTCGGCCAAAGCCTTCTCGATGTCGTGCGTGGTGACGGAGCCGAACAACTTCTCCTGGTCGCCCACCTTACGCGCGATCGTGATCGAGACGCTCTTCAGGCGATCCACCGTGGCTTGCGCCTCGGCCTTCACCTTCGCGAGACGGAACCCGGCCAAACGCTTCTCGTGCTCCAGGCGCTTTTGGCTCTTTACCGACGCCAAAATCGCCAACTTGTTCGGGAGCAAATAGTTGCGGCCGTAACCGTCACGCACCGACACCTGAGCACCCACGGTGCCCAGCTTGCCCATATCTTCCAGCAAGATGACTTCCATGGTGTGTCTCCTTATGCACCGCTCACAGTGAACGGCACGAGCGCCACGGCGCGGGCACGTTTCACTGCTTGAGCGAGCTCACGCTGATGCTTGGCGCAATTGCCCGAGATGCGACGCGGCACGATCTTGCCACGCTCGCTCACAAAGTACTTGAGCATGTTCGGGTCGCGGTAGTCGATGAATTGGTCCTTCTCGGTGCAGAACCGACAGTTCCGACGCCGACGAAAGCTGCGGAAACCGCCACGGCCGCCGCGCTCGTCATCATCACCACCCCGGTCGCCGCGATCACCACCGCGGTCGCGGT
This sequence comes from Myxococcota bacterium, assembly GCA_022703175.1. Classification (GTDB taxonomy): domain Bacteria; phylum Myxococcota; class XYA12-FULL-58-9; order XYA12-FULL-58-9; family XYA12-FULL-58-9; genus JACRCV01. Next base: position 17,360 of record JAKLEG010000059.1, read on the forward strand.
CACCACCGAAATCGCGATCTTTCTCATACATGCCAGCCATGGCTATGCCTCCTCGTCGCCCAGGTCAGCGGCCGGACCATCTTCATCGGCCACGGCACCACCTTCGTCATCCGCCTGCTCGCCACCGTCATGATGGCCCAACGCCAATTCGCCAGCGTCGTCCGCCGTGTCATCGGCAGCCATGGCGTCCTCAGCCTCGTACTGCGGCCGAGTGTACGACTTCTCTTCGCGCGTCGCCGGATCGATCTCGATAGCAACCTTCACGGTGAGAAAACGCAGCACAGTGTCGGAGATGCGCAGGTTGCGCTCGACCTCGGCCACAAGATCCTTTTGCCCCAAGTACTGCGCGTGTACGTAAGTACCGCGCGCGTGCTTCTTGATGGGGTACGCCAACCGCTTCTTGCCCCAGTGGTTAATCGCCAAGAGCTTGCCGCCTCGGCTCCGAACCGCTTCGCGGACGCGGTCGAGCGTCGCTTCGACGGCATCGCCCCCCACGTCGGGACGGACCACCACGGTGGTCTCGTATTCTGTCAGGAACATGCTTTCCTCCAGTCTCGGACACCCACCGTCACCCGGTGAGAGGGTCGGGCTCCTGCACCCAACCGACTGTCTTTCAATGAGCCTTACACACCATGCGTAGGCTCAAACTTCTTTCTTCACAACCTCAGGCGCGACCTCAAGCGATTTCCGGTTGACCCGATTCATCGCCCGCTCCACACCCAACTCCAACACCAGCTCCACAG
>JAKLEG010000590.1 GCA_022703175.1 Myxococcota bacterium
CGTAGCTGCTGCTGCCGGTGGTGGGGGTGAGTGTGCCGCCCACGATGTCAGCCGCGCCGTCTGGATCGGTGAGCACCGCGGTGAACACCAACGTCGACGTGGAGGTCAAGGTCGCGGCGTTGGTGCAAAAAGACAAGAATTGGGGTGCCACCGGGTCATCTCCCAGGCATTGCCCAAGGCTGTTGCAACTTCCGGTGCTGCAACTACCGCACGAGTCGCCACAGATAGGGTCGGGGCCGCACACCCTGGTGCCACACTCCGGCGTGCAGGTCGTCGAGCCACACGCTGAGGTATCGTAGCCGCCGCAATTGGCCAAGCAAGTCACACTGCCTGTGCCAAGCCCGAGCGATGCGCAGGTAACACTTGGCCCAGACTCGCCGTCGCAAACCTCCGGTGGATCCCAGTCACCATTCCCACACGTGGCCGGCGCACCGCATCCCGCAAAGTCAAACCCCTTGCAGCTTCGCTCACACGCCAAGGTACCGCTCCGATAGCCCAACGCGGTGCAGCTCTGCCCGCCAAGGTTGGCGCCATCACAGGCTTCGGTGGCGTCCAACACCCCATTGTTGCAGGCCGATTTGCAGCGGTAGTCACCCTCGGTCTCCGGATGCGCCCACGCATAGCCAGCGTCACAGGTAGCGGTATCACCCTCGTAGTGGCAATGATTGCGGGCGGTGCAATCGTTGGTTGTAGCCGCCGTGTCTTGGCAAGCGACCACCGCGAACGCCGCCAAGAGGCTCGCCAAACCCCTGAATGTCACCGACAACCCTCGAATATCCATCATCTTCTTGCATCTCCCTGGGCCGTGCTCGCGATCTTTTCGCAGCACGGACACGGCAACTCCATGCGGCAGCGGCGCGCAAGTTTCCTGTGTCGCGACACGCCCCTCCCGCTCGTGCTAAGGTCCGCCGCCATGACGCTTTCAGGGTTCTGCCACTCGTTTATTCTCTTGCTCAGCTTGGGTGTGGCCGTGCCCAGCGCCGCCGCCGAAGCCAGCGTGGCCGACAACCCGGACTTCCAGTTCGCGCTGCTCAAATACACCGGCGGCAACTTTAACCCTCGCCCGCATGGCTTGACCCGCCTGGCCTGGGAGATCCGCCGCCGCACCAGCATCGGCATGGAACTCACGGTCGCCCAGGTGGATGCCACAGACGACGCGTTGTTCGATTTCCCGCTCTTGGTTTGGCAGGGCGACAGCGGCTTTCCGCTCTTGTCCGACCTCGCGATAGCCAAGCTGCGCCAACATTTGACGATGGGCGGCACGTTGCTCGTGGATCTCTCCGACGCCACCCCCAAAGGCGCGTTTCACCAAGCGGTGTTGCGCGAGCTCGGCCGCATCTTTCCCGACAAGCGCCCAACGCGCGTGCCGATGGAGCACGTGCTGTACAAAAGCTACTACCTGGTGGACCGCCATGGCGGCCGCGTGCCGGCGCAGCCGTTTTTGGAAGGATTTTGGCTTGAGGATCGCCTGACCGTGGTCATCATCGCCAACGACTTGGCAGGTGCCATGAGCCGCGATGACTTTGGCCAATGGGAATACGACGTAGGCGCAGGCGGCGACGTGGCCCGTGAGATGAGCTTTCGCTTGGGCGTGAACCTCGTGATGTATGCGCTCTGCCTCGACTACAAAGACGACCAAGTGCACCTCCCCTACATTCTAAAACGGCGCCGCTAACCGATGCTGCAAACCGCCTACAACGATTGGTCTTTGGTGTCGTTGTCGCCCCTACCGTTATGGCTAAAGCTTGGCCTGACGGTAGCCTTGGCGCTGGCCGCGACCTTTGTGTTGATCAGCTACCGCCACGCCCGACGCCCGTGGCTGCTCATCGGTTTGCGCACCGTGGCGACCCTCGTGGTGCTGGGCATCATCACCGAGCCCGCGTTGCAACTAAAGGTCGTCCGGCGCGTGAAGAGCCGCCTGGCGCTGGTGCTCGACCGCTCCGCCTCAATGGCGCTGCCGCTAAGCCCCACGCAGAGCCGCTACGAGCGCGCGCTGGCTGTGATCCAACAAGGCCAAGCCGACCTTGAGACGCTGCAAGAAGAGCACACGCTTGCCTGGTACGACCTGAATGGCCCGCTGGCCGAAACCAGCATGAATGCCCCTCCCACCGACCCCGCAACCGATCTTGTCAGTGCGCTAGAGCATGCCAAGGCCGCCCCAGGCGGCCGACCGCTTGCAGGCATCGTATTGCTCTCCGACGGCGCCGACAACGCCGGCTTGGAAGGCGCACCACGCGGCAGCTTAGCCAAACCGGCGCTCGATCGCCTGCATCGCCTGGGTGTGCCGGTGAACACTCTCAGCGTCAACCAAAGCGACGAGTTCCGAGATATCGCCGTCACCGACGTGGTCGCTGATGAGTTTGCCTTCGTGCACAACACCCTTGAGGTGAGCGCGCGCATCGAGGCCACAGGCTTCGACGGCTTGACCGTGCCGGTCACGCTCAAACGCGAAGGGGCGGTGCTCGCGACCACAGAGCTTCCGGTGCGCCACGAGGCTCAAGAGGTGCGCTTTAGCATCAAGCCCGATCAGATCGGCGAGTTCGTGCACACGGTGGAGCTACCAGCGATTGCCGGCGACGCGTTGCCCGAAAACAATCACCGCACCTTCGTGTTGCGCGTCATTCGCGACAAGATCCGCGTATTGCACGTGGTGGGCCGACCCAGCTGGGACGAGCGGTTCTTGCGCCAACACCTAAAAGAGAACCCCAACGTCGATCTGGTATCTTTCTTCATCTTACGCACGTTGAGCGACGACCAATCGGTGCCCGAAAGCGACCTGGCGTTGATTCCGTTCCCGGTAAAAGAGCTGTTCACCACCGAGCTGCAAAAGTTCGATGTTGTGGTGTTTCAAAACTTCGACTTCCGGCCGTACAACATGGAGCAGTATCTCGGAAACATCCGCGACGCCGTCAAAGCCGGCTTAGGCTTCGTGATGATCGGCGGCAATCAAAGCTTTGGCCAAGGCGGCTACTTGGGAACGCCCATCGACGAGATCTTGCCGCTCAAGCTCGATGGCGGTGACCCACTCAACGCTCGCGTCGAAGCCAGCGTGACCCCGGCTGGCCTCGCGCATCCGATCACTGATTTGAGCCGCGGCGGCGGCAACAATCAGCGGCTGTGGGCCGAGCTCCCAGCCTGGCCTAGCCTTAACCGCACCGCCGGCCTAAAGCCCAATGCTGCCGCGCTGGTGGTCGACAACGCTCACCTGGGCCAGGATGGCACCCCGGCGCCGCTTATTGCGGTGATGGATGCCGGACAAGGTCGTACGTTGGCCATCGCCACCGACAGCATGTGGCGTTGGCGTTTCGCCACAGCACGCCAAGGCGGGGCTGCCGAACGCGCCTACCACCGTTTTTGGAGCAATGCCCTGCACTGGTTGGTGCGCGACCCGGAGCATGCGCGCATCCGCGTGCTCCCCGACAAACGACGTTTCGAGTTGGGCGAAGCGGCCGAAGGCAGTGTGGTGGTCCGCGGCCGCGACTATCAAACATTGGCCCACACCCCGGTGCGGTTGCTGTTGCTCGACAATGCTGGCAGCCAGCGGCACCTGGACGACCTGACGACCGATGACAACGGCGTCGCACGATTTCGCTACGCGGGACTCTCGGCTGGTGCCTACCACCTACAAGCTCGCCTCGGCCAAACGGCCGACGATAGCGGCACGGGTCAGGCCGTGTTCATGCTGGAGAGCCGCTCGGAGGAGCAAACGCG
>JAKLEG010000591.1 GCA_022703175.1 Myxococcota bacterium
CTTGCGCGCGATCCTCACGGTGGTTGCATCCTAGCAGAGGTTTGCGCTGCAGAGGAACCGGCTTGAACAACGACCCCCCATCCTTGATACTTCTCATCACTCGTTAGGAAGGTGAGGCCCCATGAAGCAAATAGGTTGGATGCTGGCATTGATGACGTTAGCGATGCCGATGGTTGCACAGGCATCTGTCGTGATCGCGGTGTCGGAGAACGAGCTCATCGAGCGTGCGGATACCATTGTGTTTGGTGCGGTGGTGCGCACCTCGACGAAAGTGGCTCCCGGGGGGCGCGTGACCACGGTGGCGGAGTTGCAAGTGTTCCGTGGTCTGCGCGGCGCTAAGCTGGGCGAGATCATCACGGTTGAGTTTCCCGGTGGTAGGGTGGGGGGGCTGGTGTCGTATGCGGCAGGCGCGCCAGTGTTGCGGCCCGGAGACTCGGTGTTTGCCTTCATGAAAACCACGCGCGGCATCCGTCGGCCGTTGGGGCTTGCCTACGGCGTACTCAAAGCGCGTTCCGATGGCCTGGGCAGCTACCGGTTGTTTCGCGACACCAGTGATCTCATTTTGCTAACACCCGCCGGCAAGCCGGCACCGGTGACGATGACAAGACTCGAAGATGTGGCTCTTGAGGACATGGTGCAGCGGGTGCAGCGGCGTCTGTCCCTCATCGGCGTGCGCTCCGTGACGGAGGTGGCGCGATGAATCGTCTGTTGGTCCTCTGTCTTGTATGCGCGCCTTCGTCCGCGTTTGCTGTCGACAATTCGGCGCTGACGTGCGGTTCGGAAACGGCGACCTACTACCCGCGCGGCGATCACTGGCCGGCCGTTCCGCCCCTCAACAACAATCCGGTGGTTTATCGCCAACAACAGGATGGAGCTCCCGGCGTTCCCGGGGTGGCATCGCTCGATGCCGTGAACCGCGCATTTAACTCCTGGATGGAGGTGACCTGTGGCGGTGCTTCGACCTACCCAAACGTTCTGATTGTCGACGGCATGGCGCTGACGCCCGCGCTCCCTGATTGGGAAACGCGCGATCGCGGGGATGTGTACGCCTGCCCGGACGGGTCGGAGTGCTCCTCGGCCAACTGTGATACCGCGGAGTGCAACCTTATGTCGGCGGAGAACGTTGTCTATTTCGTGACAGACGATTGGGAGGGACTCACCGGCGCTGACGCAATGACGGTCGCGCTTACCACCAATCTCTACATTCCAGACACGGGTTTCACGATCACTTCCGATATGGAGTTTAACGCCGTGAACTTCGACTTCCGAGTGGACGGTGTTGGAGGGTGTACCGCTGGGAGCAGCAGCTGTTTTGATGTCGAAAGCGTGGCGCTGCATGAGGCCGGCCACTTTCTGGGGTTCAACCACGTGATGTGTACCGATGCGGTGATGTTCCCGCAGGGGAACGGCACTCTCGTGCGGACCGACTTGTCGAGTCACGAGACCACCGGACTGTGCACGGTTTATCCCCCGCGTCCCACCAGCGGCGTGAGCGACCGCTACAGTGGTGAGCAATGCACGCAAACGTCGCAATGCCCGTCCGACCATATCTGCATCAAACCTGTGGGGATGACCACCGCTGACTTTTGGGGTTGGTGTGCGAAGAGCTGCACCACCACCAGCGATTGCGGCACGGCCTTCATCTGCGCCCAACAAGACAACGGTACGCAGAAGTTTTGTCGACCGGGCCCGAACAACACCGGCGGCGCGACGGGCGGCACCACCGACCCAACCACGGGTAACTCCTTGGACCTGTGTGCGCCTTGCAACGCAGGCAGCCAGTGTTCGAGCGGTGTGTGCATCAATGATGGCACGTCGACCGAAGGTATCTGCACGCAAACTTGTGTGGGCGGTAGTCTCCCCGACAGTACGACCAGCGGCAGCGGCTGCCCTGATGCCCTGACGTGTACAGCCACCGATCAAGGCTGGAGCGTCTGTTGGCCTGACGACGTCGAAGCCTGTGCCGCGACCTACCTTCGTGGCGGCCTCAACGATGTCTGCTACCTCGATCAAGGCACCACCGACGACACCTCAGACGATTGGTTCCAGGCGTGTGGTCCTGACCTCGTCTGTTTCGGATTCAAATCACGCAGCGAAGGGCAGGGAGGCGCGTGCGTGAGCTACTGCAACAACGGCGATCGGCCGTGCCCCGACGAGAGCGGGCTGACCTGTTGCTTCGGTGTGGACGACTTGGGGAATTGCACCCCGGCCACCGCCAGCACGCCCGTCGGGGGTTGTTTCGATCTGCGGCGGCCAGGTGAGTCATGCGTGTTGCCGGAGCAGTCGATCTGTGCCGAAGGCTCCAGCTGTTTCCACTTTGGCGATCCGACGGCCGCCAAATGTTATCGCACCTGTCAACAGAGTGAGACTGAGTGCAATGCAGCTGCGGAAACCTGTATGACCTTCACCGATGAGGCCGGCAGCCTGCAATTTTCGCTGTGTTGTGACAACACGGCGCTGAAGGACGACCTGTGCGTTCCGAGTGCGGACATTACCTACTACGAGCTTGGGGTCCGCTGTGACGACAGCACTCAGTGTGATAGCGGCTTGTGCCAGGGTTTCGACGGTGACAAGGCCTGTTCGAGGCCCTGCAACGCGGTGACTGGCGTGGGGTGTCCTGGGGACATCGACGTGAACGGTGATGGCGTCAAGGATGGTGGCTTTCGCTGTATTCTGATTTCGGGTGAGGGGCGGTGCTGGCCCGCGCGTGACCCGGTGAATCCCGCGGGTTTCACCTCTGACACCGATGCCAGCAGCGGTTGCTGCAACGCCACAGGGCTGAAGCCTCAAGATGCTCTGCTGACAGTGCTGTTGGTGCTGCCGTTTATCTACCGCCGTCGCCGACAGGCTCAGTTAACACGCGGCTAGGATCCATCGCGTTTTTGTAGAACTCTGTGCCGCGGACGCGATCTGCCAAGGGCGCGACCTTGAGAAAGTCCTGCCATTGCTGCTCTGTCATGTGGTCTCGGGGGCCGACCTCATCTTCGGGTTTGCCGTCGACAAGGGCGGGAGCTCCTTGGGAATCGCGCTTGATGCGATACTCCACGACGCCGTTGGCCGGGTCGTTGATGCGGGTCAGGGTGCTGTTGCGTGCAGTCTCAGCGAGGCCGTTCGACCAAAGTACAAAGCCATTTTCGCTATTGAGAAATGCGCTCAACGGATCGAGGTTGGCGCTCCCTACGAACACCAGCGGACCCGACGCGATTTTCTTGGCGTGCAAAACGCCACCTGCCGTGATCACGAAGATGCGCAATGTTGGGATATCGGCCAACAGTTGTGGCCAATCCTGCATGAAGACAATTTGCGACAGCATGCTATCGGTGCGTTCTGGGCTTGGAGTGAGCAACCAGATCGGGGTGCCTTTTTCGGCAGCGTTTTTCAGGGCACTAATGAACATCGGCGGCATCATCACGTACGGGTTTTCGATGATGATCGGGTGATCGGCCTTGCTGAGGGCATCGAGTAACGCCGGGGTCAACGAATCGGCGCCGCCAGCGGCTCGGGAGGCACGGTCTACCGCTTTGACCTCGGCGCGGATCGGTTCGGTGGGAGGTTGGGCCGTGTAGTAAGAGCCGCGCAGGGTCGGATAACTCACGAGCTCCAAGGCGAGTTCGCGCAGTTTAGTCTCCTGCCATTCGATGGCACGGTCGTTGACGCCTTCGGCCGGGAGGCGTTTCAGGGCGGCCTGAACCAGGCGGTCG
>JAKLEG010000592.1 GCA_022703175.1 Myxococcota bacterium
TGGAGCTCTTCGGCGCTGCACTTGCAGTTAAGGTCCACCACCAGCGCCCCGGCGTTAAATGACTTCTGCTTCACGGTAGAAACCCCGGCCACCGCTTCGAGCACCTTCAAGAAGCCCTTGCCCTCTTTTTTGAAGCTCTTGATATTCTCCAGGCGTACCTCGTACGACTGACCCCGGTCGGCGGTCTTGCGAAATGCTTCTTTGAGGTCGCCCAGCAGTTGGTCGAAGGTCTGCTTAACCAGGTTCTCGCCGCGCCCCTGAAAGGCGCGATGCACCGCGCGCTCCATCGTGGTGCCAATGGAGGTCATCTGGACCGGTTTGGTGCTCAGGATATCGTCGCTGGCCACGCTCATGCCGCGAATGACGCTGGAGATTTCGATCTTCACCTGACCCGCCAACGCCTCAAGCCCGGCAACGTCGGCGGCTTCCATCTTACCTTTGTCGATGATCTCGATGCGTCCGGCGATCATGACATCGGCCCCTTGATCGCGAGCCATCTTGGCGGCACCACCCACATCCGACAACCACTGGTCATACTTCTCAACCGAGTCGTCGGCCACATCCTTGGCTTGCTTCTGGCCCTTCAACTCAAAGCCGCGCGCGATTAGCTCTTTTTCCAAGTGGGCGCCGACCAACGACTCCTTGGCAACACGCTTCTTGCCCTCAGGGCTGACGTAGACCTCTTGCACCACCAACATCACCTTGGGATTACCGGCAGCCGCTAGCAACTCCACGAGCTTCTTAACCTCGGCCTTCACTTTCGATTCGAACACGTGGGCGCGCAGCTTGATCTTGAGGATGTCGCGGTCCACGCGCTCATCCAAGACGTCGTACCTCTGGATGAAGCCCTCGGCGTTTTGCGTCAGTTTATCTTTGACGTCCGACGCGAACTGCGTTTGCTCGTTCTTGGTGCTCTCAGATTGCGTCGAAGAGAACTCACTCTTGATGCTAATGCCCACCACTTGTTCGATGCACTTCTTGAGCGCATCGGCCACCGCGAGCTTCTTGGCCTCCACGGTGTCGCCATTCTTGATGACCGCCTCACCCACCGCCTCAACGACGCCTTCCTCGGCGGCCCGTGCCTGCGACGACAGGACCAGCATGCCAAGCGTCGCAACTGACAGCATCACCTTGCGCATCCTCGAAGCCTCCTCGCGGCATCTGTGTGCCACGCTCCCGTGCAACCTGTGTCAATAGAACGACAGCCACTGTAGCGGAATTCAACGGCAGGAACCAAGCCCCGCGAAAGTCGCGCGGGCCAAATCGGTGTCGTCCCCCGTTGCCGATCCAGATCTCACTCAACACACGTTGCATCGCGGTCACGAGTGCCCAGAATACTCCCAGGGGAGACGACCGACCGGGTTGCAACGCCAGCGGCACGCCGGCACCGAGCGGACATTGATGAGCGGAGACACCACCACAGGCATCGAGATACGCGAGCTCGCGGACGCGACCGTCGCCAGCATGACGGCCGTGGCAGGGTCGTTGGGGCTCGGCAGCTGTGAGTTCGTTGGCTTCGAAAGCCAAATCCCTGAAGCCGATGGCGCCTATGTCAGCCTCGCCGGGGACAATTTCACCTATTGGGTCGGCGTGGCCACCAGCAGCGACACCAGCCAAAGCCTCACCCGCATCGTGCTCGGCTCAGCGGCCACGGCACCACCGCCAACCCAGGCAGAAATAAGCGATTTCTTTGGTGAAATGGCCAACATCATCACAGGCCACATGAAGCCCACGCTGAGCAGCCGTGAACCCCACCTGATGAGCGGCATGCCCATGTTTGTGCGCGGCGAGTTGCGCACTGGCGCCACCCAGCGTCTGTCCGCCCGGGTACGCCTGAACAGCCAACCTGCCTGGTTGGTCGTGGAAAAACAGCCGTTGTCGACAGATATGCGCGAGCGTCGGCGCATGGAATTGGAGCTGGCCAACCGCGAAATGCGCTTGCGCGCGGCCCATGCCGAGCTACAAACAGCCGCCTTGCGCCTAAATGCCATCTTCCGCGCGATCCCCGACGCGTTGTTTCTGGTGAATCACCAGGGCAACATCGAAGCCGCCAACGACGCAGCCCAAGAACTGTTGGCAACGCCTGAGACAAAGTTGCTGGGCGAGCCGGTGGCAAAGTTTCTCGCTGCGCGCCCGCACCCAGGTCCCTCTCTCGTCGAATTAGCCAGCAAACCCGGAGGCTTGCGTGAAGAAGTCATGCTTCACAAAAGCGGCGGCGGACACGTGCCGGTGTTCCTGTCGGCCACACCGATGGCGAGTGTGCCGGGGCAACCCCCAACGACCGTATGCGTCGCGGCCGATCTGCGGGAACGCAAACGCCTGGAAGCCGAGCTGCGCAATTCCCAAAAGCTTGAATCGGTAGGCCGCCTGGCAGGCGGCGTGGCGCATGAGATCAACACGCCTGTGCAGTTCGCCAACGACAACATCTACTTCGTACGCGACGTGATGCCCGACCTGGTGCGGATCCTAACGAGCTACCGTGAGCTACGCGCGCGCGTCGAGCGCCACGAGGAGACCGCTGAGCTCATGGCCAGGATCCAAGCCGCTGAGGAGGCGATTGACCTAGATTTTGTCATCCAGAACGTCCCTGAAGGGCTCGACCGCGCGACGGAAGGCCTGCACCGCGTCGCCGAAATTGTGCGTTCAATGAAGGCGTTCGCACATCCTGGCAACACCGAAAAGGCACCGGTGGATCTCAATGAAGCGATCGGCCACACCCTCACCGTCGCGCGCCATGAGTATAAAGATGTCGCCCACATCGAAACCCATTTCGGCGAGCTCCCCCATGTGGTCTGTAACCTGAGCGAAATCAATCAGGTGCTCCTCAACATCATCATCAATGCGGCGCACGCCATCCGGGAGGTGGTCCAAGACAGCGGTACGCTTGGCACGATCAGCCTCACCACGACCCAGGTCGGCGAGGAGGTGATCATCTGTATCCGTGACACCGGCGGCGGCATTCCTGAGGCCATCCGCCACCGCATCTTCGACCCGTTCTTCACCACCAAACCGGTCGGTGTCGGGTCCGGACAAGGCTTGGCAATTGCCCGTGCTGTGGTGTGCGACAAGCATCATGGACAGATAAGTTTTGAGACCGCGCTCGGACACGGCACAACCTTTACCCTGCGGTTGCCGATCGCTGGTGGACCCCACACCGCCCGTCCGCCGCACGGCTAACGATACCCCAACGCAACCCACAGAACCTTGTTCTGGGGTCGACTGCGTGGCATCTGGTGCGAGAAAGGGGAGGAGCCCAACGGTGCTTGGGAACAAATCGCCACCACCCGCCTCGACGCGCACACTTCCGACGTGGCTGCATTGGCTGTCGGGATGGTTTGAAGTCGGTACCGATGCGCCCGAGGCGATCCGCGTGGTTCGCGAGCGCCTCCTGGCCGCCCTCTTTGGTCTGTTCCTGATTTCTGGCCTCGCGCTGCTAATCATGTCGGCCTACTTCGCGTTGAAGGCCGAGCAAACCACCCATGCGGTGTTGTACGCCGTCATATACGCAGGCGTCGCCGTCACCGCGGCGCTCAAAAATCGCCTAGGTTTCATTCCGCGAGCCACCCTGCTGCTCGTGTTGGGCGATTTTGTGGCCCTGTTGTCACTAAGTCGCGCGGGGCTGTCGGGCATCAGCATCACGGTGTTGGTCGCGATCACGGTGTTCGCCTCGATCCTGATGGGCGTCCGTCTGGGCGTC
>JAKLEG010000593.1 GCA_022703175.1 Myxococcota bacterium
TGGGGTTTCCTCAGCTGACTTCACAGACACAGCGCACTCTCCATAAGGCTACGCCACACGACTTGGTGCGTTACCCACAACACCGCAACCGGTGAGGTTATTCCCGCGAGCGGGTTGACGTCCCGGAGACCGGACCGTCGGCAGGATCGAGCGGCCAGGTGCGCACAAAGGCTGCGTCATACAGCTCATCGTGCGGCGCCGGGATAATTTCGTGATCGCACAGCTTGTCGCCCACCACGGCACCTGCAGCCGCGACGGCGGCTTCAACGTCGCCCTGTTCACCCAACAAGGTAAAAAAGCCACGACCACCAAAACCGGTGGCCAGGTGCAGGCGGCCAATCGTGACATGGGCGGATTTCACCGCGGCATCCGCTGCAACAATGGCTGCAGCGACCGTCGTTAGTTCCAGGATGGCCAAGGCGTCTCGGCGGGTCTCGGCGCGTCCGCCAGTGATAGCGCGCACCACGTCCGGGTGCACCCCCGGCAAGAACAACCGGTCCAGGCGTCGCGCGCCGACAATCTCTTCGGCGTCTTTCAACGCTTCTTCGACGGAAGCGACGTCACCGCCTAACAGCAAGATTGCCTTCCCTGGTGATACGGGCGTGCAGGCTAGCACCCGCATAGGGGCTTTTTTCAGCGCTGCATCCTGGGCGCGAATCGCGCGCGGCAAGCCCTCAATTTCTAGCAGGGCGAGCGCTTCGATTTCTTGGGTGACTGCCATCGCTCGCGCATCCTATCCATTTTCGCGCGCAGGTCCAGGGGGAGACGGCGATTTGCGATGAGTTTCTGGCGGGCAGCGGCCGTTTTCACTCGCGATCCGGAAGTGGCCACCGAGGTTGCACCGGACCTTCCAGGCATGGGGGAGAAATGGAGGAGTGAGATTAAGTGCCTAGCGCGGTTGGTGGGGCCTGTGTTTGTGGGCGTTCACTTGGGTCAGTGTTGGGGCATGAAAATGCGCCGGAGCTTTCTGGGTGTGGATTTCAGCAACTAATTGACCGGCCAGTCGATATTTGCTAGGTAGGCAGGGCCGCGCTGCACCAGACGCGCGCGAGGACGGAGGTGAAACATAAATTTATGCCGCAAGTCATTGATATTAATAAATAATATTTCTCTTCAGGACCTCTAGGCGGCCGACGCGGGATGCTTGCGAGGTCAGGTAGGCTCGAAGGACGCAAGGGCGGGCGAGATACCGGGAGGAAGTGTGGTCGACAGACATGAAAATAGGCCCGGTGGGCGGCGTCGAGATCGTCGCAACAGGCGGAAAAAACGAAAAAATAGACAACTAATTGACCGGCCAGTCGATAACGTTAGCATGGCAACGGATGGCATGAATAAGTTTTCAATAGAGGAGGATGTCATGACCAGGCGAGAGGATACCCTTCGGAAGTTGGCGGTGATGCCGCGCAGGGATTCTACTCAACAACGTCAGGCACGCGTGGTGTCGGTGCGGGCAGTGCGCAGTGGGGGGCGGGCGACGCCGTTTGCGGTCACGCCGCCGTTTCGTTGCGGCTTGCGGCCTGCGATGGAAGCACACCCTATTTTGCGTGGGGTGGATGCCGAAACGGCCGGACTGTTGGTACATGCGGCCACCCACGCGGCACTCAAGCGGCGGGCACTGGTGGCGCGCGAAGGCGAGGCGTGCGAGCAGGTTGTGGTCGTTTGTTCGGGATCGGTGCGTTTGTTCTCCGAGGGCGAGACTGGGCACCAGGTGGCGGTGACGGTGTTACGGGCGCCAGCGGTGTTGGGCGTGACCGAGTGCATGCTGGGTGTGCCGTATGCGGCGTCGGTCGAGGCGTTGGAGGCGGTGCGGATCATCACCCTCCCGCGCGAAGTGGCGCTCAAGGCGCTGGGCCGATCCACCGTGCTCGTGCGCAACCTGATGGGTGATTTGGCGCGGCAGTTGTACCTCATGTGGCAGAGGCCGCGCGGCCTCACGGTTGTGAGCATGCGCTCGCGGGTGGCGCAGCTGTTGGCAAGCTACGCCGAATCGATGGGTTTGCCTGTGGAGCGTGGCACTCGTATCCGCGTACCGCTGAGCCAAGGGGACATCGCCAATGATCTCGGCGTGTCACTGCGCTCGGTCACGCGCGCCATCAAGGATTGGATGGACGAGGGCGTGATCGGTAAAGACGGGCGACACGTCATTGTGCATGACCTGCTGCGCTTGAAGCAGGAGGCCGATGCTCAGGGGACGTGTACCTGGGTGCACACCAGCGACCAGTTTTTGAAGATTGGGCTGCCGCTTCTGCAGCGAGGTCAGGGCGAGGCCGGAGAGCCGGGCGGCGAGTCCGGCGGCAAGTAAGAAGGCATAAACAGGTAGCGCAGGTCGGCCAAGCGTTCTTGCGTTGAGCGTTTGACCCCTTCGCCAAACAGATCAAGGCGCACCAACGCGTTGGCGTGGGCATCGTGGGCGGCCGCGGCGCGCACGGCCTTGGCGATGGCGCGATTGACTTGGTGTACGTCTCGGTAAATGGCCTCCAGGCCATCCAGGGAGAACTCGGCGCTCAGGCCTTGTTGGCGACGCAGATACTGCCCAAGCAGGTACATCGACACCGCGCGATAGATGGTCTCGTGTTCAGTGGCGAGCGGCAGGTGGAAGCGCACCATCGGGCGCAGATGGTCCATCACTGGACAGCCGGCCGTGACCATGTAAATGCCCGCCAGCGAACTCAGTGCCGCCTGCAGAGAGGTGGCCGCCGAGATCGTGCGTTCGGGGGTGGTCACCGTCAACGCGATCTTCTCGTAGGAATAGTGCGTCGCAAAGCGCACGACCAATTCGGAGAGGTGCACGGCCACCGGGCAATGGCTATGCGTGTCCCTTGCGAGCGGACAGACCGTACAGTTTACCACCGCAAGCGCCGTCCAAGCAGGGGGCGTGGTTGCACTCTCGCGCACCAACGCTAAGGTACGGGCGGCGAGCAAAACCGGCACCTCGATCGTCTCGCTCTCTGGGAAGGCGATCCGATATTGGATGCAAAACGTCTCACTTGAACTCATAGGCGGCCCCCGCATAGGCGGTGACGAATGGTTTCTCGTCAACGCGTGCAGCATTCGTGCCCGGTGATTTTGCAGCGGTTGACGGTAGTTGGCGCGCGTTCCGAGCCGATGGGGGCTGAGTGATGCCTACCCAGGGCTGGCTAAACCCCAACAGCAGGCACTTGCAGGCGGCGGATTTTGTCGCAGATTCGGGATAGCCGGTCAGGCGTAAGACTTGCAATATGAGCGTTGAGATCGTGGGGTGAGGGAGTCATGCCAGCCAATCTGGTCGATGTGCCAGTGTTGCAGCCAGTCGAGGTGCTTGCCAAGTTTGGTGATGACCTGCAAACGTGGCAGGCCGTTGAGGCTACCTTTTTGGCCGAAACCACCCGACTGTTGGGTGAGTTGCATCAAGCTGTGCGCAGCCAGCGATGGGATGCAGTCTTGCGCATTGCGCATAACTTGCGAGGGGCGGCATCCAGCCTGGGCGCCGAGCGGGTCAACTGGGTGGCCGAAGCGATCGAGCGGGTGGGCAAGGTGCGGCAGCAGGAGTCGGCAGCCGGTCTCATTGGGCAGTTGTCGTTTGAGCTAGACATGTATGATCGCGCCGTGCAATCACTGATGGCGACGCTGACATCCGGTGCCCCTCCGTAATATTTTGACCGCCCGCGTTATTTTTCCTTGACGATGTGGGTCGTGATCCGGCAATA
>JAKLEG010000594.1 GCA_022703175.1 Myxococcota bacterium
GGGCATCTTCTTTCAACGTTGCGCGCTCGAAGCCCAGCGCCAAGGGTTGGCCATCGCCGTGCATGCCGCAGCCGTAGAGAGCACCGGCCTGAACGCCATGCTGCGAGCGCGGCTCAAACGCTTGGCCAGACCCACCATGGTGTTCCGCGTGGGTTACGCCACAGAGAACCGCCGCCATTCACCGCGACTCTTAGCAAGCTCGGTATCGGCGGTGCTTGGTGAAGCGCGCGAGCGCTAGACGCTTCGTGAGCCGTTTCTGGGGGTCGAGCTACTGTTGAATAAGCCCCAAGGAGTTACCCAATGTTCAAGTTCACGCCCCGGCCCCTTGTCGATTGGTTGCTCCGCCGCAAAGCCGCGCTTGCCGATACTCCCACCGATCGCTTTCAAGTGCGCCTGGCGCGCACGTTGGAGGAGTACGAGGCGGCGTTTCGCCTGGTGCATGTCGCCTACGTCTACACCGGTATCGAGAGCATCCGCGCCCCAGAACTGCACATGGTGTCGCAGCATTTCTTGCCCGAATCCTATGTACTGCTCGTTTATGACCAGGAGCAATTGGTCGGCACCGCCACCGTGAACCTCGACTCGCCGGCCGGCCTGCCGCTCGACGCCGATTATCCGGCGGAAATCAACGACATGCGTCAACAGAGGTGCCGCTTGGTGGAATGGGGTGCCTTTGCAGTGATGGAACGCTACCGTCACCAAGGGGTGTCCAACCTCCTCTATATGGCGGCCTGCTCGGTGAGCACGCGCATGTTGCACGCGTCGCATGTGGTGATTGGCATCAACCCGAAGGCGGTGCCGTTTTACCGGGCCGTGCATGGCTTCAACATGTTAGGCAAAGCCAAACCGCACGCAACCCTTGCCGCGCCGGTGGCGGGCATGGTGATGGAGGTCACCCAGGTCCGAGCGTTTCTGCGTCGCCATTACCGTCGCCCAATGGCAGACGGCCTACTGCCCGCCGAGCATTTCTTTGGTGCGCCGCTCGATTGCATCAAGCTGCCCTACTCTCTGCCCGAGGCAGACCGCGCACGCTGGAAGATGCCGAGGCAGGTGTTTCAGGCGTTGGCGAGCAGGCGTAGCGATGTCGTCGCCGCCATGAATCCGGCCGCCGTTGGCCACCTGCTACAAAGTCGTTCCCGCATGACGCTGAAACTCGGCGTTTCTACGCTTACCGATTCTTGATACGCGACTTCGCCTCGGTGTAAGCAACTGTTGGGTGGATGGCCAAGTTGGGCCGAGAGGTCAGGTCAATGGCATGTGAGCGCCGGCCTTACGCCGTTCTCTTGTTGATAATGAGGGGTGCCGCGGTCGTTTGCACTGCAGCTCTGTGGCTCGCGCTCAATGCCGGCTGCGGGCGCTCGAGCTTCGGCGACATCTCCCCGGTACTATGTCCGCCCAGCAATGCAGGCTGCGCGCACGGCGACACCCAGGCGGCGACTCGATTTGCCACGTGGACCGAGTTGGGTGGCGCTCCGGCGGCGACATTTTCATCGACATTTCCCACAATGGGTGGAAACCAGCCCGTCAGCATGGCATTCGATCGCTTGGGGAAATTGTGGCTCGCGTTCAGCGGACCTGAGCAGCATGGCGACATTGGTATTGCGGCCTGGGAGGCATCAGGTTGGGTCCCGGTCGATAGCCCAGGTGTGGGCAACTTCGCATCGTTGGCAATAGATCCTGAGAATCGTGTGGGCGTAGCCTGGAACGTGGCTGGCTCCCAGCCTTCCGTGGCGGTTGCGGTGCGTGACGACAACGCGTGGCAGCGACAACCAACGCTCAGCGTCGGGGGCACCCTCCCGGTCGCGAATTGGGGCTACCCGGCATTGACGTTTACGGCGTCCAATCAGCCGGCCGTTGCCTGGGGCTTCGAAGGCAGTCCTGATTCAACGTGCATATTTCTGCTTGACGGTTCGGCTTGGGTCGTGTTGCCCGCCCCCAACGGCGATCCGTGTTTTTCTGGGGATGATCAACGCCCCGGCTTGAGTTCCGTCCCTGGAACAAACACCTTGCAGCTGGCCTCAGTGCCGGGCGGAGCCCTTGCATCGTATGCGCTCTGGACGGGGGTGACTTGGGAGTATGCAGGAGGCACGTCGTTGGTGAATACAAGCGGATTAGCAGGTGATTTTTGGCCTGTCCCGGCAATGGGCTCAGAGGGTCCTTTTGTTGCGTGGAACGCGACCGGCACCGCATCGATCAACCTGCGACAGTGGACGGGCACCGAGTGGGCTGGCCTGGGTGGCTCTGAAACCCAAACGGGGTTGGGTCCAGCTTACTATGACATAGCGCCAGCTGTCGCCACGACGCCTGCGGGCATGCCGATGGTGGCGTGGAGTGGCGGCGGTGCCGCAGTATTTCTGCGCTACTGGTCGGGCACAGCATGGGAAGGGCTCGATGGCTCAGCGTCTCCTGGGATACCCGTCGCCGGAGTGTCCGGAGCCCACGTGGCCTTGACCCGCTTTGGCGACCGCACCTGCGTGGCGTTTTTGTACGCCGATTCGTTCACCGCCGCCAATGCCGGCGTAACCGTGCGCTGCATCGACACGGACTGGTAAGACCAGGCCCGAAATCTAACGCGTCAGCTTTCTGCCCCACCTCCATGTGAGCCACTTTTCCACGTCGAGATACTGTTGAGGCGTGCTCGCCTTGTGCCCTTCGTGTGAGAAGTGCGCTGCGTTGGAATCGCAACAGAAAGGCTCGGGTTGACACCATGCCTCGACTCTCCATGCTGCCCACGATGGTCCGCGAAGTCTTCGGAAAGCCTACGCTTCCGCGTGAGCCTGAGCCCTGCCTGGTGATGGAAGACGCAGAACAGGTGGCCGCCTACACGCACGCTGGCCGTCTCGATGGCGTCATGGCCGCGGCCTATCTGTTTCATTCGGCTCAGATGACGGCGGTATTGAGCGGACGCAAACGGGTGGTGGACCTTGGCTGTGGGCCGGCAACTCAATTGGCCCAGCTCGCAGCGCTGAATCCCGAAACCGAATTCGTGGGCGTCGACCTCTCCGCCACCATGCTCGCGCAGGCACAAGCCTACGTTGCGCAGAAACATCTGACCAATGTTTCGTTTCATCAGGCCGACATCACCTGCGTGCGAGACTTTCCCGACGGCAGCTTCGACGGAGTGATCAGTACGATGGCGCTGCACCACCTGCCAACCTACGAGCACCTACGCGCGACCTATCAAGAAATGCGTCGCCTGCTGGCGCCGGGTGGGGCCATATACCTGGCGGATTTTGGCCGCATGAAATCGCTCAAGTCTGTGATCTTCTTTGCCTACTTCAAAGCCAAAGGCCAGCCCCATTTGTTCATTTTGGATTACGAGCGGTCGCTGCGCGCGGCCTTCTTGCACGAGGAGCTGGCACACCTGGCTGCGCAGGAGTTCCCGAGTGATACAGAAACGTTTGCCACGAAGTTCATGCCGATCTTGACCGTCACGCGGACGCCAGCTCCTCGCATAGACCCGGCCAAATGCGCGCAGCTGCAGAAAATGCGCCACGACCTTCCCCGCAGCTATCGCGCCGAGCTGGATGACATTCGAATGTTGTTCCGATTGGGGGGACTTCAGAACGATCCATTCACGAAGGGCGCTCAAAACGTCAGGTCGTTGGAGCTACCGCCATCGGGGACCTTCGACAAGCACAGCTAGCACCAAGCTGATTGCTGCATCACAGCACCTAA
>JAKLEG010000595.1 GCA_022703175.1 Myxococcota bacterium
AATGTCGGAGTGGCGCCGGAGGCGTGCACCACCGTTGAGCGTCCACCCCCACCGGCACCTCCGCCCCCTTCGCCCGCCGCGAACGACGTTGTTTGGCCGCCGGAGCCGACCAGCACGGCCAAGGTCTCTCCGGGAGTCACTGAAAAGATGGCTCGGATGAAACCGCCGCCCCCGCCGTTGCCTCCGGCACCGCCCCCGGACCCTGTGTTCGTCGCGCCGCTGCCCCCACCCCCGCCTGCCCCCCACGCTTTGATTGTCACAGAGGAGCAGCTGCTTGGCACGGTGAAACCGTAGCTTCCGCCCACGGCAAACGTCTGACTCACGCTGCCGGTGTCGCGACAGCTGCCAGCAGAACAACTCGCGCAGGTTCCCGAAGGGCAATCGTCACAAACACCTGCCTCATTGGCGGGGACGACGGGGCCCGCGCAGTTGCCATTTGCGCCCGTGACATCGCAGGATTGAACCGAACAGTCAGTGATCGAGGGACACTCGACCAAAACGCCCTGACTACAGAGGCCTAGGGTACAGGTCTCGCCTATCGTGCAAACCGAGCCGTCGTCGCAGCTCTCGCCTTCGTGGAGAGCTGCGCCTTGGGCATCGCAGTTGCCGGGCGCGCCGGACGCAGAGCACATCGCCGTGGCTCTACATTGACTTTCGGTGTTGCTGCAGTTGGGCGGCTCGCCGCCGACACAGCGTTTTGCAGCGCAGGTGTCATTGAGCGTACAGACGTTGCCATCATCGCAGGGCATCGTATTGGCGGTATTCTCGCAAACGGTGCTGGGGCAGGCGTCGGAGGTACATGGGTTGCCATCATCGCACTCCGCGTCGCTTGTGCACGGACAGACATTGACGTGGGTGCAACCGATCGAGGCGGTGCAATAGTCATCTGTGCAGGGATCGACATCATTGCAGCTCTCGATTGTAGTCGTGAGGCCATCTGCCTCGCAGGTAACAGCGACGCCGTCGTTGCAACTCACCGTGCCGGTTGTGCACTCGTTGCATCGATTGGGTGTGACCTCGCCGTTGCAGCCGACGGCCCCGCAATCTGATTGGAACGCGATGCTGCCGGTCGCGTCACAGACGATGAGGGCTGCGCCAGCGCATTGCACCATGTTGGGGGTGCATTCGTGACGCGCCGGCAGGCACCCGGTGGCTCTGCACACGCAGCTGCCATTGCCACAAACGGCGTTGTTGCCGCAATCCTGGTCAAGGTTACACGGTTGCCCGCATACGCCATTGGCACAGGCAAGCGCGCCAACGCAGTCGGCCTGGGTATTACACAGGGCTCGACAAGCACCGTCGATCAGCGCTTCACCTGCAGAACACTTATCCGAGGACGTGGAGGCTGGTTCACATGCCCAAGAACCGACCAGGAAAACAAACCAATGCAACCGCATGACGCGGGATTGTGGCCGAATCTGACCGTGCACACCAGCTCCGACGGACTCACGATGGACAGAAACCAGAGGCCTTATGACTTCGATGTAGAGTAACTTCGCCGTGCGAACACTCACGTATCAGGTGCGTCGCTTTGCGCGCCCGAACGGAGTGCCCTATGACCGGATCGGACCCCCGTACCGTCTGCACCCCTATCGTGGGACGCCCTGATTGCGAGCGTCGAAATCTGCGTATCTGTATGTTATCAGACGACTTTTTACCGGCCGCCACGGGCGTCGGGGTACATGTGCAGCGTTTGAGCCAGGACCTCGCCATGCGTGGCCATGAGGTCGTGGTGGTGACCTCACGGCGTGCGGGGGAGCCTGTGCGCGAGGTTAAGGACGGCGTGGTGGTTTACCGCGTTTTCACCTTGAAAATGTTCGGCTTTTACCAAGCTCTGCCCGGCCCGACGACGCTTGCGCGGATTTTTCGTGAGCACCGCGTGCAGCTTGTCCATCTCCACTATCTGGGCTTCATGCTGCTGTTGGCGATGTGGGTGGCGCGGCGATTGCAATTGCCCGTCGTGCACACCTACCACATGACCGTGGATCACCTGACGCAGCCCTTGCTCATGCGTCCTTTGCGGCCGCTGCTGGCATCAGTCATCCGGTGGGTTTGCCGGCGTTTTGCCCATATCATCGTGCCAAGTCAGGCGCTGGCGACGCAATTGCAAAGGGTGACATCGGTGCCGCTTACGGCGATTAGCAATCCGGTGGTCTTTGAGCAGGTGGAGCACGTGGAGCCGGTAACGAAGCCCCTGCCCTTCATGGTGCTATTCGCCGGTCGTCTCAACCCGGAGAAAAACCTGCCAATGTTGCTGCGTGCGTTTGCGTTGGCACACCGACGTCGGCCAGGGCTCGGCCTATGGATTGCCGGGCATGGAGACCAACGGGCCCGTTTGGAAGCCATGGCCGCGGACCTCGGCGTTGGTGAGGCGGTGCGCTTCCTTGGGTTCTTGCCGCACGCTGAGTTGGCTCGCTACTTCGCGGCTTGCGACCTGTTCGTGCTGCCGTCGCTCGTGGAGACGCAAGGGTTGGTGGCCATGGAGGCGATGCGTTTCAAGCGGCCGGTCATCGTCACCTCTGCGATCGTCTCGGCCCAGGAACTCGTCGAGGCCGGTCGTACGGGCTTCATCGTCGACCCCGTCGATCCCAATGATCTGGCCCGTCGCCTGTGTGAGCTGGCGGCTGACCCGTCTGTGTGCCGTCAAATGGGGGCCGCCGGGTATGAACGGTCACTCGCATTCTCGCCAGAACAGGTTGTGCTCGCCACGGAGAGCTGTCTGCGCGGGGTCTTGCGGTCATCTGGAAGGGTCGCCTTTAATGTTGTGACGTTCCCGGGGCGGCGTGCGGCCTAGCCTGCGGTTGTGACATGCATGGGTGTTTTTGCGACACCAGGGTAAGTGCTCATGTTCGCACACGTCGTTCCGGTAACTTTGCTTGCGACCTTCGCCATCCAGCTCGGTTACTTTTGTTGGAAGCTCGCTGCGATGCGACCTGCCGCAGCCCGTGCCACAAGGCCGCTATCGATTCTCTTAAGTACGCTGGCTCAAGGTTGGTGGTGGTGTGGGACGCTCGGGACCACAATCGGTTGGGGCTTGTTTGTTTGGGCGACGACGTTGGGTGACGTGAGTGTTGTGCAACCGTTGATGTCTGCAGGTGACTTGTTCTTGGTGTTGCTTGCCGTCGTGTTCTTAGGCGAGCGCCTGGCGCTACGTGAGTGGCTGGGTGTGGGTTGCATGGTAGCGGGCGCCCTGGCGTTGTCGCTAGAAAGTGCACCCACCGCCGCCCCGGCATTGTCTTGGCCCGCGTTCGGCTGTGTGTGTGGGAGCTGCGTGCTGGGCGGACTGATTCTGCTTCGGCGCGGGCTTCGGCGCCCTGACGCCACGGTGTTGCTGGCGATTGTGGTAGGCCTTGGCTTTGGTTTGGGTGCGATTGCCACGAAGGTGGTCACGCTTGAGGCCGCTCAAGCGGGCGGAGGTATGTCAGCCGTGCTGAGCCTCCTGACGCATCCCGTAACGTTGATTGTCGTGTTGGCCAACGCGGCGGGCTTGGTGTTGTTGCAACTGGCGTTTCGCAAGGGTCGGGCTGCGGTGATTGTGCCGGTGCAATTGGGAGTGGTAAATTTGCTGGCCGTCACCGCGGGCGCGGGGGTGTTTTCGGAGACGATCACGGCAACTCGTGCAGCTGGCGCTTTGTTGGTTTGTATGGGTGCAGTGGCTGTCAACCGTC
>JAKLEG010000596.1 GCA_022703175.1 Myxococcota bacterium
GCTGAACATAGGGTCGAACTGCCAGGCCACCGCAGGTCGGTCAAAAGCGTCCACGGCCAAAGCAGGTAGCCAAGCATGCCCAGGCGCACTGTCGCCAATACCCGTTCCTGAAGCCGAGGCTGGTCCTAACTCCACCCCGCCTGTGCCACCGAATTGCTTGACGTAGATGTAAGCTTCACCGAGATGATTGTCCGTCCAGGCAACCACAGGTATTCCCGATGGACCCGAGGCGAGAGAGGCAAACATTGTGCCTCCCGTATTGCTCACACCGGCGCCGGACGCTGAGTCCACACCCACCGTCTCCCAGCTCGCGCCATCGAAGCCCTTCACGTAGATTTGTGTGACGCCAGAGCTGTCGTCGTCCCATGCCACCAAGGGTTGACCCGATGGATTCAGGGCCAACGAAGGGCGCCAGGAATTGCCAGCGTTGATGCTTATGCCCCCGCCTGAGGCAGATAGAGGACCAACATCGCGCCAAAGTGCGCCATCAAAGTGCTTGACGTAGATCTCGGCCGAGCCCGGTGTGTCATCGCCCCAGGCGATAAAGGGCTCGCCGGCCGCGTCCAGGGCCAACGAGGGGTTCAACGATGAGCCCGCATTGTTGCTGATGCCCCCGCCCGACGCCGACGCGACCCCGAGCTCTGCCCAGGTCGTGCCGTTGAAGCGCTTCACGTAGATTTCAGCATTTCCGTTCGTGGTGTCGTGCCACGCTACAATTACATTGCCGCCCGCAGCCACCGCAATGACAGGCTCGTCGGATGCACCGAGGTTGCCGCTGATGCCGCCGCCCCAATCTGGCGCCCACACCCGAGCCGACCACGGCCCGAGGTCAGAGCCGCACAAGCCATACCAGGTCTCGTGCTCGGGCTCTTCGCGACAGCTTCCGTCGTGGCAGGTGAATCCATGTGCACAATCCGTCGTCGCCACACATGGCTCGTGGACAACGACGTCATAGCCCGTGCGGCCACAGCCAAAAGACACAACCACACCCAACCACATCGCCAAGAGCGGTGGGTTGCTGCGCAAGGTGAGTGAAGACGACGGCATGGGGTTCCCCTCACCGACTGAGCTTGTGCTTGCACCAATCCCGCCAGGTCCGTGCTTCTTCGGCGCGCTCGTCAGGGCTCTCCAAATACTTATCATACAGGCGGATCGCGGCCGCACAGTCGCTTTTCAAGGTGCGCTGAATGGTCGCCTGCGCCAACAGAGCTTCACTCCCACGTCCGCCCTTCGCGTGCTGCTGTCGATAACGCCGCAAACACGCCAGGGCTGCGTCTGCGCGCTTGGCCTCCATGTCCAGCACGCACGTTCGGTACAACGCCTCGGGCGCCAATGCGCCCCGTGGGTAGCGGACCAGATAGTTTTGAAAAGCGCGCCTGGCGGTGCCTCGGTCACCGAGCCCAAGCGCCACACGCCCGCTCTCGTAGGTGGCGTTTTGCCCTGAAAGCGACTTCGGAAACTGCCGTGCGATCTGTTGGTACAACTCCAGAGCCTGCCCCGACGCGTGGGCTGCAAGGTAGCAGTCCGCGATACGCATCAATGTGTCGGCGCGTTCGGTGTCGTTCCCTTGTGGCGCCATGCTCCGCACGGCCGACAGCGTTTGTTCGCACTCACCCTGGGCCAAGAGCGCGTCCACGGCCTTGGCGGCTGCGTCATCCTGCGGCGCCGTCACTGCTGTCTGTTTGTCGACAAGAGCGCGCAGCTTGCGCAGGCCAGGATGTGCAGGCTCCGGTTTCTCGAACGTTTCGGGCGCTGGTACTGTTGCCGAGGGCGATTCGTTCCAGTCTTCGGCGTCGAGCATCTGTTGCCATTCATTCGTGGTGCCAGCTGCCACGGCCTCGATTCGGATGCCCGTGTCGGTAATACGGGCGCAGAAGCCGCTCCTCACAACAGCGCCACGTTCGACGTTGGCAGACGTAACCCGCACGCTGCCACGCAACACAGTGACAGTATCTTCGGACGGCCTAGTGACGATCGCGAATAGGGTGCCCATGACCTCGGCTTTGCCGCGCGGCGAGCGCAGCCACACGTGGTCGTTGTCGCTGGGGCGCACTTGTATGAGAGCACCGCCGTGGCGCAGCTCCAAACCAACCTCCGCGTGTGCGAGCCTTGCCAGGAGCAATTCGGTGTCTGGCATGGTCACGACATCATGCCCTCGCACTTTGAGCTGGGCGCGACTGCTGGTGCCGGTCCGCAGTGTCTCTGACACGCGAAGGGGCGAGGGTGCCGTAGAGATTGCATCGCGGACCCTCACACCGTCTGCAATCTGCACACGGCCGACATGCCGCACGACCTGCGCAAGCTCCAACGCCGGCGTTTGCGGTGTTTGCTCTGGCCCCATTCGTGACACGATGATGAGTAGCGCCGCCGTGGCCGCTGCCGAACCTACTACGTACCATCGTGTCGTTGTCCACGAGCCCCAGAGCTGACGCCACCGGGATGTTTCAGGCGGCCGGGCCAACTCGCGCACTCTCGGTGCGAGCTTAGACCACATCCGGGCAACGTCGGGCTCGGCCAATGACGCGGTGCCAAACCGCCTTCGCGCTGCGATGACCTGCTCCCACTGGATGGCGAACGCGCGGCACGACTCGCACGCCTCGAGATGGCGCGTCACGTCACGCGAGAACGCCATTTGCGCGACGGCGTTGTCGATGATGAGGTCCTGAATCGCGCTGCACGGCGTGGGTGTTACCTCTCTCATGGGCGCGTCCCCCGTCGGCGTGATGTGGCACGCTCGTCGCGGGCCAGCGCCTCCTTCACTGCGGCACGGGCGCGCATGATTCGCGCCGCTGTGGCTTTCACCGAGGCGCCTACTTGTCGCGCGATTTCCTTGACCTCTAGCTGTTCCACGTAATGGAGAATGAAAGGCAAGCGCTTTTCGTCGGACAGCCCCTCCAAGTAAGTGTCGAGCTTAGCCGCTAGCTCGGTGACGGCCAATTGGCTCTCGGGCGAAGGTCGTGCGCCCAGCCGCAAACCATCTGTCTCTGCCGCAAACCCTTCCATAGCGACACGTCTCCGACCCTTGGCCCGCATGGCGTTGCGCGCAACGTTCAAGGCGAACCCCCGCAACCACGCCCCAAAAGTGGCCCGACCATCGAACTTTTCAAGATTCGAAAACGCCTGAAGAAAAACCTCCTGCACACTGTCTTCGATGTCCGCTCCTGGACCCAAGAGAGCCCGGAGCCTGCCGTACACGATGTTGACGTGTTGTCGAAACAGCACTTCGAACGCGCTCGCGTCGCCCGCTCGACAGCGACGCACCACACCGGCAATGGTGTCCGCTTCCACCTCGGCAGGAGAGATACCCACCTGGTTGGAGGTGCAGGGTTCATCCGTCCCCATGGGAGCGTCTTCCTCACAACTAACCATTGTCCACAAACTGGCCCACACCACAGAAGGATCTTAAAAGCCCAACGATTTACCCACCGTACCCCACACGTAGGGCCAAGCCCAATGCAGTGTGGCCAGTATTCACGACACGTTCGCCATCTACGACGAACCGCGGGTGGGTGGTAACTTGGGACACTTCCAGAACCATTGCGAGGTCGAGGTAGGGAGTCGTCGCACCACAAACCACCTCAGCGGCCCAACCCCACGCCAGATCACTTCGCGAACGGAACTCGGGCTCGGCTCCCGACGCTTTGGCCAAAATGA
>JAKLEG010000597.1 GCA_022703175.1 Myxococcota bacterium
TCGGCGGTCGAGACATGGAACGACTTGGTTTTGAGCTTCTGGAAGTCATTCTTTGTGTACGTGAGACATTTTTTGTAGTCGTGCTCGCGTTCGTCGCCGAACTGTTTGCTGACCTGTTTGGCAAACAGGCGTGGCGACCAATCGCAGGGGTTGTTGGGGGTGTCATCGAGGCACCCCAGCGCGTCGGCCGCGTGCAGTGCCGCTTCAATCTGGGCGTCGAGGCTGCCTAGCGCCAGGTAGTACTGATGCAACCCTTCGGGAACATCGAAGAACCAGGTGCAGGTTTGGTCGGCAAAGGTGTTGGCGGCAGCCTCCCAGTCGGCCATCGACACCGGATCAATGGCTGAAAAATCCACGGCCGGAATAAACGCCAACCCGGGGGCGGCGCCCAGGCCTTGCGCCGATGGTAGATTCACGCCGGCCAACGCTGCGGCCAACGCCGCGCCCATCACGTCCCCTGGGTTTCCCACGGTATCGAAGGGGTTTGGATTTGTGTTCTGTTGGTCGCCCACCCGGGCAAAGACGTCGATTTTATAGGCATCACACTGCGCGGCCACCACCGCCCGGCGTTCTAGCAGTGCGGCGAAGTTCTCGCGGAGCCCCTCGTAATAGTAGAGCTCTTCGTCGAGGTAGCCCGCCAGGGCCAGGCCCTCGCTCGCGGCTTTGTGCCACGCGAAGCTTTCGTTGTGGTGCGCGGTTCCAGCGAGTTTTTCGGCCAGCGCCTGATCGTTTAAGTGCACGGCGTGCGGGTAGATCACCTCCCGCTCAATGCAATCGAGCCGCACTGCGAGTGTTTGCTCCCAGTCTTCGGGGTAGGGGAGGGTGAAGAAGGTATTCTTCACCTGGTCTTGCGGGAATTCGATGGTGACACCTGTCGGCAAACCATTCTTCTGAGACAACGGAATTCCTGCCATGGCGCGTGAACCGATCGACTGCGGCCCATCGGGTGGGCCAAACGCGATGTTGTACAACTCGCGGGGATCATTCTGGGTGGGGGCCGCAGCGAGCTCAAACCTAGAGTAGTCGTAATACTTCTCCCAGATGTACTCGCGACACGAGTTCACCGGCACGCCATTGGCATCCCAGCTACTGCGACGAAACTGGTCGGCAAAGCGGAACGCCAGCGCCTCCTGCGAGGTGTTGGAGGCGGGGAAGTAGGCCATGCGCGAAAGGACGTCCCCCATGGGTGACTGGCTGCGGCCGGCAAAGGTTTGGCCTAGGTGGTTGTAAGTCGAGACATGTGCGCAGGTGCGGCCCGGCGCGTTGACGTGGCAGTCGTCAAACTCGATGCCGGTGGCCGGGGCCGAGCTGCCATTGCTGCCTGACACCTGGGGCGTCATCACTTCGCGGGTGGGGAGGCGGTCGGCGACACTCTGGGCATCGCGGCCCAACAGCTCGTTGCAGCGGGCGTTGGGGTCGGTACGCGCCGCGGCCATGGCCAATTTGCCGCATTGGGTCTTGCGCCAGTTCGGGTCCCGGCACTGCTCAAGCGTGGCCGCACTGCAACGAACCTGTGGCCGGCCGGCAAGCTGTAGGCTCACTGGGCGACCCAGGCGAGCGAAACCGGCGGCCCCATGCCCAGTGCGGGGGACGGCGGTAGCAATCAACGGCAAGGCAAGAACCAGGAAACGACCCGCGCGGAACAGCGACACTGACATCGGTACATCCTAACTGCGGTGAGACAGACGGCAGAGCTTTGATGGTATGCGCCTTGGCGGCGCACGGACATCGGACTCAGCATGAGTGATAGTCGCTTTGTGCTGCGGGTCCTAGCACTATCGGCGGGGGTGTGTTTCAAGCAGGGCTCATCGACCCCTACCTCGACGGCGGCGGACGGCGCTCTGTGGTTCCCGGCAAACATCTGCCCTCGGCAGCGGTCTGGTGGTAGAGTCATCGTTGTGAGGCACGCAGTTCAACCCGAAGTGGCAGAAGCACGTCGTAATCATTGGCGCGGAGGCCTGTTGGCAGAGGGTGCAAGCGGCAACCTCGATTCGGAATTTTGGGCCAAAGCCACGCCAGAACAAAAAATCGAGGCGGTTCGCCAAATGGCGGAAGCCTATTGGATGATGCAAGGCCATGATTCTCCCCCGCGACTTCAAAGACATCTTGGCGGTATTCGCCGCTCACAAGGTTGAGTACATGGTTGTGGGTGGCTACGTCGTAGCGTTTCACGGCGAGCCTCGGTTCACGAAGGAGCGAACCTCTGGATCAACAGCACGCCCGACACCATGGCTCGCGCGCGCGGCGCCCGGCTCCCCGGCCGTATAGCACCGAGGAGCCGTTTGGCGGGCAGCACAGGTCACGCATCCGCCGGTGGCGTGTCGTCGGTGGTGGTGTCGTTGTTACTTTGCTTCTTGGCGCGCTTATTCCGCTCGTAGGTCGAGGCCGCCTTGCGTTGGATTTCGGGATGGTCGCGGAACACGTAGCGTGCAGCGCGACGGATTTCGACCACACGTGGCATCAGCAGGTTCAGCATCCGGTCGCGCAGGTCGATATGGGGAGACGGCCGTGGGCCGCCGGGGCGGGCTAGCCCCAACAGCGTCGTCGCGAGTGTTTCAGCCTCGGCGATGAGGGGCATCTCAAAACTTTCCACGCGCGTAAGCTTACTCTCTTCGCGATGCGCCAAACCGGCGAAGTCCGACAACGTTTGCGCGAGCTGCGCCACGCTTGAGCGGGAGGTATCGCGCGCATTGACCACCCGCAGCGCCTCATCGCTGGGGGTCTCGACGTTGTCGTTCAGCACATACTCCAAGCCATCGCCCAGCTCTTTGGCCACGGTGCGGGCCCGGGCGATAGTGGCCATGTCGGTGGTATCGACGTCGCCGATGACCACTTCGGTTGCGAGGCTTTGGCTGGCGCTCGTGAGGCTGCGAATCTCTTCGACGATGTTTGGCGGCAGGAAGCTTGCCACCGCCTTGAGCCCAGGCCGGCCGGCCGCAGGCTCCCAATAATGTTCGGCAAAGCGCGCCACTTGCTCCGCTTCGGCCAGTAACACCGGCACCGGCGCCGCTGGCGGGCGAATCTCATCGGCCGAAAGGGCCATGGCTGCTTGGGTCCACTTGGCTACGTTTGCGTTTGTCATGACGAGTCTCCAAAAGGATGTGCGGCCGGTGTTGGCCGCGGGTTATGAGACAGGGCATAAGCAAGCACCGGGCCAACCGCACCGCCGATGTAACTGCTTGATAAATGGAAGTTTTGTGTTTTCTCGGCCGGTGCAAATTCGGATCGTGTCGCATTTTGGGACACGCCGTGTGTCATTTTGGGACAGCCCAGGCGCCGCCGCTGATTCCCCGGACGCGCCCGGACTATCAGTTCCCACCCTCCGGACTATCAATACCGACCGTACGGGCTATCGATGCCGACCATCCGGGCTATCCTTTGGACCGTTCGCGGCATCGACTCCTGGCGTGCGGGCGGTTGGGCGTGGGGAGCGGGTTATTGGGGTGGGCAGGGTGGGCTTGGGCGAGGGATGGTTGTCCAATTTAAGTACTACTTTCAGTGCCATATTAATGTGCAGGTTATCGATACCTCATCGCCCGCAAAAGGCCTCTCGGGCGCCGACGGCAACGGGGGCACGATTTGGGAAAGCCATTGGGATCGGTACTCACCCGGGTTTTCGGCTTCAACCGGAGTGTGCTACAT
>JAKLEG010000598.1 GCA_022703175.1 Myxococcota bacterium
TCGCGGCCCGACGGGTCGAAGTCGCCCAGGTGGTAGATAGCCGTGCGTTTGCCGCGTTCGAACCGGTCCGCGATGGCTTGCGCCGAGCGGTACAGGAACGACGCGCTCGAATAGCCGCGCGCCGTGTAGAGGCCCACGTCCCAAGCGTCAGTTGCGCCGACAACCACGCCCGCAAGCGCCTCCTTTTCAAGCCAAACCTCGGGCACAACCGCGGCATCTCGCCAAACCGCACGGCGGTAGACGCCTGCCGCCTGTTCAATGGCAGCGGCCGGGTTGTCCCAGGTGTCGGGCTTTCTCACCCATCGAGTGCCGTCAACAATGTGCCCCCATGGGATCTCGCCAGCCTCGCGCAAGCGCACGAGCGCCACCTGCACCCGGTCATACTCAGATTCGAGCTTGTCGACGATGTTAGCCACCACCGCCTGGTAGTAGACCTGCCGCACCGAGCAGGGGCGCACGTCCTCAACGATGGCAACCAAGGCGTCAAGAAATGCCCGATGTTCGGCCTTCGTTGCCCGACCGCGGCGTTCATAACCGGCTAGCCTGTTATTCTCGCTCATGCCGCCTCGACCTCCGCCCTACGCCTCGCCAGCTCAGCCCCGAGTGCAACGTCTAGGCCGGCGCCGTCCAAGTCCGCCAGGGTGTCGGCGTTGTGCACTATCCAACGGCAGAGCCCCACCGCCTCGCTGGGTGTCGCCACTGGGGCAACGATGCTCCCAAGGAACGCCTGGCGAGCGCTGGCCCAGGTGGCGAGGTGTTTCGTTGCCGCCGTCACTTCTGCACTTTCCTTGGCAAGACCCAGCCCCGCCCCTTGCGCCATACTGGGGTGCGAATGGTCCAAGACACTCTTGGCATCCGTCGCAGGTGCATGAACTTGACCCACAAAAAGATGCTGCGATCGATGATCCGCAGGTCGCGGGCGTCGGTGAGCATGCTTGACGTATTTGTGCCCTTGGCCAGGTGGCGCACTATCGAGCGGCGACAACTCAACAGCGAGGCCAGCATTTCGGCGCCGATGTCGGTGGCGCACTGGTGAACAAGCCGCGACTGGCGTTGAAACCGTTGGACGTCGGCCGCGTACCTCCTGGTAGTCTTGAAGTCAGATCGCATTGTCGTCACCATCAATGGGCTCGCCGTTGTCTTTGAACGTGGCCAAGCCCAGCTCGGCACGCACCGCCCGGATCTCGCGAGACGTCGCGGGCATGGTCTTGAGTTCATCGGCCGTCAACAGCCCCTCAGCCCTGTCCGCGACCATGTGCGCCCAATGCACTTCGAGCTGGCCCAGGTGCAAAGATGCACTCTCGGCCGCCGTCAGATCTGGGAGCGGTGGCTTCCCTGAGGGAGCCCCCCAAGGCGTGCTCGCCCCTCGGGCCTTCTCAATTCGGCGCGTCACCGCGGCCAGATACTTCGCCGCAAGCTCCTGAACCTTGGCGTCGAATATCTGAGCCTCTGGCGTCGCGGCACCGTCGCCAATGCCCTTCCCGTATTTTCCCCGCCGCTTGCCCTCCTGACCGTCACCACGTGGCATAACAGGACCTCCTTTGTCTGAATTGGCCATTTCCTGGCCAGCAATCTGCGAGATGACCTAATCGCCTTCTGAACCTCAAACCTCTAGGATTTTTGCCGGGTGGGTACCCAGCACCCGCCCCCACCTCTTGCAGCCGACAACGCAAGCCGTCAGGCGCAGCGGTGTCGGCCTCTACACTACCGTTCCGATCCGTTGCCCTTGTTCGCTCGTAACCCCGCGTATTCATTCGACATGCAAATTGAAACATGTAGAACGATGGCCGAAACATGTAGAACGATGGCCGAAACATGTAGAACGATGGCCGAAACATGTAGAACGATGGCCGAAACATGTAGAACGATGGCTGAAACAGAGGGACCTGTGTTTTCATTGGGCTTTTTCCCCTCCTTTGATAAGCCTGGTCATCTTGGCCCCTCGCTTGGCCGCCGACTTAAGCCCACCAACCCGTGCGCCTAGGTCCCACCTGCCGCCCTCAGATAACACCCCAAGCTCACGCGCATAGGCAGGTGCGAGCGTCCAACGGCCATCGGGGTTGCACTTCAAGAACGCCGGCCCGTCTTGCCCATCATTCACCCAGGTCGACGCAAGCAACTCGGTGAGACGCTCACGACTGACACCTGCCTGGCCAGCGAGTTCAAGCCACTTGTCGGCGCGTATGGTGGTGCCGCCATGTTGGGCCAGCTCGCGACCATGCGTGCGCATCTCCAACAACACCAAGAGCTGCAGCGATGCTTGCGCCGACCATTCGCGCTTGCTCCCGGCGAAGCGTGGCAATCGGTGCGGCACTGGGATCAGCTTCCCGCGCGAGCCCGTGAGAAGCGCCCGAGCCGGGGTGATTATGATCCGAGCCTTGCGACCACGGGTTGCCGGTTCCTCCTCCCATGTCAGAAGCCCGTGGTAGCGAGTGCCGTCAGAACCCACGGCATTGAGCGACTGAAAGAGATTCAGGGCGCTTCGCAGCTCGTTGGTCTGGTTCGGACCGATCCCTAGCTTCTCGGCATACGCGGTGAGCCCACCAACGATCGTGATCAATGGCGTCCATTCATCCAAGTCGACATTGCCCTTGATCGCTTGGGCGCGCGCACGGTGCGGTATGTCTCGAAACACCCGTTGCGCGGTAAGCGACGCCATGGCCAATGAACCACCGTCGCGCAGCAACATCGGTGGCACTGCCGCAACTGCAGAGTTGGCGACGGCCACCCTTGCCCCATCTCGCCCGAGGATCACGGGTTCGCAGTCTCTTGAGTCAACCTCCCGGCCCGGCTCGAAGTAGGCCCGCGTTGCTGCCTTGGCGAATTCAGCGGCAAGAGCCGGTGTCTTGATCTGAGCGCAGCGGATCTTCACCTTGTCGACCCAAAGCGCTTTGGCCAGGCGCACCGCATAGCGTACAGGTGTGGGCTCGTGGTCGGGATCGTACCATTGCCAAAACAGGTAGGAGTCAGGCGTTGCTATCTCGGGTGTCTCTGAAGGGCTTGGCTCGTGCGGCGCATAGCCTCGAAGCGACACCGCCCCATTGCCGAGGTCGCTCACCATGGCGCTTGCTGTGAGGTTCCTCACCCGCTCGCGGGCTTTGGCTTCCAAACCAGCCGCCAGCCTGGCGCCTTCCTCGCCAAGGCTTCTCAGATACTCGGCGCCGATCGCATCTAGCCACAACATGCCGTCGCGGATCTCGCCAAGGGCCTTAACACCGCGAGCCGCACGCCCAGCATTGTCACCGTCGCCAGGCAACGCGGCCGCGTTCTCAGGCCAAAGCAGCGCCCGCACGTGGAATAGGTGCCGTGCCAATGCTGCAGCCAAGGCGTTCACCTCGGTGCGGTCCAACGCGGCACCGTTGCTAAGGCCCTCGACCGCGCGAATTGCCACCTCGGCAACCTTGACGTGCACTTCCTCGGCAACACCGCTTGCGATCCGTCGCAGACCTCCGCTCACGATATGGCGCAAGGTGTTTGCCGTTGCCGTTGCCGCCGTTCGCACCGCGTCTTGATAGGTGGGCTCGGGCTTGCCCACGAGCGCCTGCAGGTTGCGGTATCCTGGCGAGTCGAATTGCTCCCACACCCGTTCAACGTGCGCCTTGGGCGCGCACATGATGATATTGCCCGTTGCCATCATGCG
>JAKLEG010000599.1 GCA_022703175.1 Myxococcota bacterium
GACGCGAATCAGGGAGTAGCGGTCGATGCAGGCACTGCCGGCAACGGGGTAGGTATAGGTGATCTGCCAAGCTGCCAGGGACTCGTTCTTCGAGAATCCCAAAAAGCTAACCTGCTTGGTGGGAGCTGTGGTCGCCGCCCAAAGCGCACTCGCCAATCCCAAGGCAACTAAAGTAGTCATACAGGGTCATCATAGTCGCCAGGAACGAGCCAGGAACGCAAGTCGGTGGCCGTTCGTGGCCTGGCATGCCTAGTCAAGGGCTGCTATGGTTCGGCGTGTGGTGCCATGGCATCGAGTCCGGCGTTCCACGGTCAACAAGGGGTTTTAACCACAAGATGGACAGTACCACGAGCCGGCGATTTGGGCCGTTGCACATCGCTTTTCTGAGCGTTGTGGGGCTGTCTGGTTGGGCTGCCGTGTTGGCTGTGACCTTGTGGCCGCTCGAAGCGATGCGTCCGTGGAAACTCACCTGGGAACTCGCAGCGATCCTGGCGCTGTGCGGGGCCGCCCGGTTTCTTGCGTTTCGCATCTTCCGCCGGGTTCGTATTGCCTTGGATTCGCCGTTCTATTTGGCTTCGGCTTTCGCTTTTGGGGTGGTTCCAGCAGCCTGGATGGTGTTGACCGTCCTGACGGGAGATTTTGCGGTACGGACGCTACGGACCTGGCGCACCCGAGGTTACTTGCCGTCCCCGCGTCGCTACGCGTTGGCGCAAGCGGTGTACGCAGGCGGACTCCCGGCGCTCGGCATTCTCTTAGTCGGCATTCTTTACGACGTCGACGGTAGCTTGTTTCCTCATTCCGACTGGACGTTGGCCTGGAAGCTGCTTGCCTTTGGACTCACCTTCTTGTTGGGCCATTACACGGTGGCGGGTGGCTCGCACTGGTTCGAGGGCACCCCGAGTCGGGCGCTGTGGCGGGAGTTTTTACCCCGGGTCGTGGTCGCCGAGGGCACGCTTTTGCCGATCGGCTTGGCCATGGTGTACGGTCACGTGCACCAAGGTGTCGCCCAGTACCTGCTGCTGGGTGGATTGGTGCTGCTGTTCAACTGGATCTTTCGGCGTGGCTACCTTGCCCGCGAAGCGCTGGATGCGCGCGTACAAGAGCTCTCCACGCTCAATGCGGTGGCGCAGATTATTTCGGCCAGTCTTGAACACGACGTGTTGCTGAAAAACATCTCCTCGGAGACGTTGCGCTTGGTTGGCCATCGCTCGCGATTCATGCTCGGCTTGTTGGATGAATCGCGCAAGAGCGCGCACTACGAACTATTTGACGAACAGGGCAAACGCTACAAGGAGTTGGACGCCGCGAGCGACGAGGGCTTGTCTGGCTGGGTGATGGCGCACCGACAACCGTTGATGCTGACCGGCGAGCCTGGTGAGTATCGCAAGTATGCCAAGAGCGAACGCTACGATGACCCCCGGTTTCCCTCCTGGATGGGGGTGCCACTCATCACGTACGGTGAGGTGATGGGGGTCATGAGTGTGCAGTCGGAGATTCCCGGCGCCTACACGGAAGAATATCTGCGCGTATTGGCGGCGATTGCCGACCAGGCCGCCGTGGCTATTGAGAACTCGCGCCTGTATGAGCTTGCTACCATCGACGGTTTGACTGGTTTGTTGGTGCGTCGGCATTTTGAGCAACGCCTGCACGAAGAATGGTGGCGGGCGGTGCGCTATGATGGGGTGTTCGCAGTGAGCATCTTCGACCTTGATGATTTCAAGGGTCTAAACGACACCTACGGCCATCAAACCGGCGACCAAGTTCTCCGGGCGGTGGCGCGCGTGGTGAAAAAGAACATGCGCGGGGCCGACCTGGCTGGGCGTTATGGTGGTGAGGAGTTTGCGTTGGTGTTGCCGCGCACGCGCGTGGCAGAGGCCTGCAAAATGGCCGATCGGATCCGGGCCGATATTGCTGCTATCAAGCTGGACGTCGATGGCCAACCGATCAAGATCAGCGCGTCGTTCGGCGTGGCGGGTTACCCCGAAACCGGCGTGACCCGCGTCGAGGACCTGGTCGCGCGTGCCGATGAGGCGTTGTACGTGGCCAAGGGACAGGGCAAGAATCAAGTCGTTACAGCCGGCGGGAATTCAACCTCGCCGGGAGTTGCCGCCCAACAGGCGGACTAGTGGTGCGTTGTAAGGAGGAGTCGTCAAAACGATGGCAGATGCGAAGACAATCGGCGCGGTCAAGGGGATGAATGACATTCGGCCGGCCGCCGCCGAGACCTTTCTGGACACGGCAGTGTGGCAGCGAATCTTTGAGACCGCGACCCGCGTGTTGGAGTCATATGGCTTTCGCTTGGTGTGGCTGCCGGTGGTGGAAGAGACCGCGCTGTTTGCGCGCGGCATCGGCGAGGACACCGACATTGTCGGCAAGGAGATGTACTCTTTTGCCGACCGTGGTGGCCGGTCGCTGACGTTGCGGCCGGAAGGCACGGCGGGCGCGGTGCGTGCGTATATCGAACACGGCCTGGCGCGTAATGAGCCAATCCAACGCTGGTGGTACTTTGGCCCGATGTTCCGGGCCGAGAGCCCACAAAAAGGCCGCTATCGGCAGTTCTACCAAATCGGTGCCGAGATGTTGGGTGTGGCCGAGCCTGGGGCCGATGCCGAGCTTCTGGCGATGCTTTGGCGGTTTTGCTCGGAGCTCGGGCTCAAAGATATTTCGCTGCGCGTTAACTCGGTAGGCGACGCCGAAACTCGCAAGGCCTATCGTGACGTGCTGCGGGGCTATTTCGCGGGTCACCTGGACAGCCTCTGTGAGGCTTGCAAGGGGCGCCTCGACAAG
Organism: Myxococcota bacterium; assembly: GCA_022703175.1. Taxonomy (GTDB): domain Bacteria; phylum Myxococcota; class XYA12-FULL-58-9; order XYA12-FULL-58-9; family XYA12-FULL-58-9; genus JACRCV01. The sequence goes on from JAKLEG010000599.1 coordinate 2,788, forward strand.
AACCCATTGCGGTTGTTGGATTGCAAACGGCCTGGGTGTCGCAATGTAGTCGAACAGGCACCCGACATTTTGTCGACCATGACGCCTGGTGCGCGTGCGCATTTCGACCGGGTGTTGGAGCTGTTGACCGCGACGCAGGTGCCGTTTGTGCGAGATGCGCGTTTGGTGCGCGGACTCGACTACTACACCGGTACCACCTTCGAGATTACCACCAGTGCGTTGGGCTCCCAGGATGCGATCTTGGGGGGGGGGCGTTATGACGCGCTGGTCGAGGAGTTGGGCGGGCCCGCCACTCCCGCCGTGGGGTTTGCCGCTGGTGTTGAGCGCTTGGCGCTGCTGTTGTCGTCCGCAGGCGTGCCTACGGTCGCACCCGACTTGTACATCGTACCGATGGCGGGCGCCGAAGCACTGGCGTTCTCGCTGGCCGATGCGTTGCGGGACAGCCGTAAATTGCGTGTCGAGGTCGGGGTTGCTGGGCACAAGCTTAAGAGCCAGATGCGCCGAGCCGATCGCGTGGGCGCGCGGTTTGCATTGGTCTTGGGCGACGAAGAACTTGCCAATCGGCGCGGAAAATTAAAGAACTTAAAGGATGCGAGTACCGTGGAGGTCACCCTAACTGGTGAGGCCTTGCTCGCGCAGCTCACGGGTATGCACACGTAACGGAGCCTCAGCGATGAAACGAATGTTGACGAGCGTTTGTCTGTCGGTCGCGATCGTGATGATGGCCGGCGTGGCCCGGGCCGAAAAGGACCGCTTCGATTTGGGTGAGGAGGTCAAGAGCTTCACCCTCAAGGTCGTGAACACCGAGGATACCACCGAGCCCTACGTGAATGTGGAGCGCTACTACGGGCC
>JAKLEG010000006.1 GCA_022703175.1 Myxococcota bacterium
CACCTCGGTGACGGTGGCAAAACCGATGCGAGGATCCTTGAGGCCATCGATGAGCATCTGGGCGAGCGCCTGTTTGATCAGCTCGCCAACACGCTCCGGACGCTTGTTGTCTTGGTCAACCACTGGGCACCCGTATGGCCTGTCGCGCTCGCTTGTCAAGCCGCCCTAGGCTGGTATCCTGCAAAGCCATGCAATTCTTGGGACTCACGGGTGGGTTCGCGAGCGGCAAGTCGACCGTACGCGAGATGCTGCGCCTTCTGGGCACCGATGTCTTGGACGCCGATGGCATCTACCATGAGCTGCTGCTGCCAAAGGATGGCAAACCCAGCACGCTCACCCGCGAAATAGGCGCGCGCTTCCCGGGCGTCATCCGCGGCGACCAAACCCTAGACCGGCAGGCGCTCGGCGCGCGTATCTTCGATGATCCTGAGGAGCGTCGTGCCCTCGAAACCCTGACGCATCCGCGCGTGGCTCAAGTGGTCGCCCTGGAAGTAGAACGGCTAAAAGCCCAAGGCTCGCTGCTCGTGGTCTACGACGTGCCGTTGCTGTTTGAACGCCGGCTGGAGCTCGCAATGGACGGCACCCTCGTCGTCTGGGTCCCTCGCACCACGCAGTTGCAGCGCATGATGGCCCGCGACCATATCAGCCGCGAGCAGGCTGAGCTGCGTTTGAAGTCGCAGCTACCATTGGACGACAAACGCAAGCGCGCCACCTGGGTCATCGACAACAGTGGCCCCCTCTCCGAAACCCGACGGCAAGTAGAACGACTGTGGAAGCAACTGCTGCGCCGATGACCCAAAAAATCACACGGCCGCGGGTGTTGATGCTGGCCTGTATGCCGTTCCCAAGCCGGCAGGGCTCCCAGGTGATGATCCGAGACCTAGCGCTGATGCTGCAGGCTCACGTGGCCGACCTCACCCTCGTCAGCTACCAAGGCGCCGATCGTCCTGCATACCCCTTTGATTGGCTGTGTACTCCGGCGCTGGGCATCGGCATGCGCGCCGGACCCTCTTGGAGAAAACCGGTCGCTGATGCATGGCTGCTCCGCCAGGCCTTATGGCAGCTACGTTCGCGGCCGCATGCGCTAATACATGCCCACAACATTGAGGCACTCGCGGTAGGGCTTGTGCTGCGTGCCCTCACAAACGTGCCACTCGTTTATCACGCTCATACGGCCATGACGCCGGAGTTACCGAGCTACTTCACTGGCCGTATGGCAAAGCACGCAGCGCGTGGGTTGGGTCGAGCGTTGGATCACAGCCTGCCACGCCTGGCCGACGCGGTGGTGGTGTTCGACCGACACCAACGCGCCCTGTACGAGCAGTTGAGGGTCGCAGCCAAACGGTTGAGGGTCATTCCGGCGAGCATCGACCCAAGCCTGCTGCCACAAGCCGATGCACCCACAACTCGCGCATGGCTCGCGCGCCTGGGCGATGGCCCAAAGGTGCTGTATGCCGGCAACCCTGATGGCTACCAAAACCTGCCGCTGCTCCTAAAAGCATTCGCACGCGTGCACGCAACGCGCCCTGACGTAACATTGGTGCTTGCGAGCCCCCATCCAGTCGAAAGCTTTTCGCCCTGGTTTGACACAACCGAGCTCCCGCCCAAGGTGCGCGTCGAAGTGCTGCGAACTCCCGAAGATTTGTCGGCGCTCTTGGCCCTAGCTCAGGTGGGGGTCTCATCACGCATCATGCCGGTAGGAGCTCCGATTAAAGTGCTGACCTACCTCGCCGCGGGCGTTCCGGTGGTGGCCTGTGCCGACGGTGCGAGGGACCTGGTTCCAGAAGGCACTGGGCGCTTGGTCGCAGCCTCCCCAGAAGCCTTTGCCGAGGCGCTCCTGGCCGAGCTTACATCACCGCGCCGCACACGCCCCACACTCCCGGAGGAGTTCGACGTGCGAAGACAGGCCGAAGCCTACCGAACACTGTACGAAACGGTGAGCCGATCGCGAGCGGGCGCTACAGCACGCTCAGCTTGAGCTTGGACGTGGTGGTAAGCTTCATCATGCCGGCGGCGGCCGTATCACTGCCCACGGTGCCATACACGGCTTTCAACATTCCCTTCTTCACGTCGAACTCCACCGTGAAGTCGGCGTTGATCTTCATCGCCATGTCCATCGGCTGCGCATCGCCGCCCTCTTGGGCGGGCGCCCCCATGCCAGGCATCGCCCCCATACCAGGTAGACCCCCCATCCCAGCGATCCCACCCATCCCGGCCATCCCTAGGCCGCCACTCGTGTCGGCATCCTCATCCCCGTCGCTGTCATTCCCGCCGGCTGCGGCCTGCGCTTGGGCTGCGACTTTTTTGGTCTCCACGTTGCTCGACACCTTGGTGCGCAGCTTGGCGTTGTCGGCGGTGAGCTCTTCGGCAATCACTTCAATCGACAGCTGGCCCATTTTGTTCATAAACTTACCACCGCTCGCCACGTCACCTTCGGGCAACTGCAACAGCTCCAAGAACTGGGTCGGCAGCAGCTCCACCTTGGGCTTGTCCTGCTTCACCGCCACGCGCTTTTGGCGCTTCTTTTCGGCCACCGTCTTGGTGGTATAACCCCCTGAAAGTTGACCTGTTTTCGGATCGAACTGGGCGTAGAGTGTAACTTGTTCGTCACCCGCTTGGGCGGTGGCGGAGGCCCCGTGGGCACCACCCTTGCCGGACACCAGGAGGTTCGCCCCCGACTCTTCATCCACCACCAAGTAGACAACCTCCTTGAACTCGAAGTTGCCCTTGCGATCGATCTCGACGCTATTCTTCAGGGCCCCTTTGGGAACGCTGTCCAGGCTTGCCCAGACTTGGCCGCCCTTGGCCACCACTTTGAAGGCCTCGATGGTAATCGTGCCTTCGGCGGTGCCGTCGGCCCGCACTTTGTCGATGGCCAATGTGAAGCGAGAGTCCGTAACCGCGGCAGTATTCATCGCCATGCCCATCGCCGACATGGCCATCGTGTCGTCGGAATTTACTTGGAAGCGCACCGTCTGGCCCTTCTTCCACTTGTAGGCGAGCTCCACGGCATTCGCCTCGCTCATCGGCAACACGGCACTGAGCGCGACACTACATGCCAACCATTTCATCATCTTGGGTTCTCCTCGTTCGTGGTCCTTAACGCCGTTGCTGGCGCGAACGTTCCGACGCCAGCGAATCTACGAGATTCATCGTCGCCATGCTATCTACGAACGAGTTGGCATTCAGGTTGGCCCCCCGACACGATTACAGCGGCAGGCGCTCGGCGGTGTCCCAGGTGGGGGCATCGAAACGGAAGCGCGAGCTGCTCCGCTCGGTCGGTGAGATATGAAAGCCAAACGCGAAGGTGAGCGTGCCGTTGGCAGCCACCAAGCCCTTGGGTGGATTCGGAAACGCTCCGGCACGGACAAACGCAGCCACCGCTTCGCGGTCCAACGCGTCATTGCCGCTCGCATGCGCAATAGCAACGTCGCTAACACTTCCCTGCCCATCCAGCGTGACATTCACCACGGTGACCCATGTCTGCGCCCCCATGCGATTGTCCGTACCCCGCCCCGTCGCTGTCATCGGACTCCAATGCTCAGAGACAGCCCGTTTGACGCGGTTGAAGAAGCTTGCGTACTTAAATTCGCGGGCGTTCAAGAACGTGCCGTCCCCCACTTCCAGGCCTTCGAGATAGTCGTTGGACGGGGCACCCGGCAGAGCCGCCAACTGCCCCATGCTGGGGATCAAATCTGCAAGGGTGGGCGTTTGGGTCGCTGAGGTCGCCGCCTCTGCAGGACTCGCGGCGCTGGGTTCAAGCGACAGGGATGGCGCACGGCTACCGCTCTTAACCTCCCGTGCCGTCTGATTGCGAAACCGCCCGCCTGCGGCATCAAACGCCAGCGCCAGCTGCTGTCGACGCGCAAGGTTGGGCGGCGACAAGGTGAACGGTTGCTGCTCCGGCTGCGAACGCGGTGCAGGTGGCGCGTCGCTGTAGCGCCGGTAACGTTCGGCACTCACACTGGCAGGGCGCGGGCTGGCTTGCGGCTGTGCGGTCACCGCAGGCTCATTCGTAACGTTGGCAGCGCTAGCGCTTTGGAATCGACTGCGGGTTTCGTGTTCCACCCGACTGTTGGTTTCAGCGAGAAAGCGCGCATGATCTGGCGCTTGGGCGTCGGGCGTTGCGGGCAGGGCCACCACTTGGCCCCCGCGCGGTGGCGCCTCCGGCGGGGGCAGAGCGGTCGTATGCGGTGGCGTGACGTTCTGACGGACAATCTCACGCGGCTTGGAGCGATACGGATGCACCACGTTGCCATCCACCGTCACCAAACGCACGCGCTGCGACACGGGCAACTTAGCCTCGGCGGGCCGCATCAAATGTGGAAAGAGCCAGCCGAAACCCAACCCATGCGTCACGATCGCGATGAGCAAAAACGGCCCTAGCCGGTGACCGGCATAGTACCTTTGCTCATCGTCGCGGGTGCGCACTGGCGTGTTCCGGCTCAGCCCGAGTTCACTCCGGCCGCGACGCCATGGCACTTTTTATACTTTTTGCCAGAGCCGCACGGACACGGGTCGTTAGGCCGGACTTTTTCAGCGTCCCGGCGCACGGTTTGCGGTTTGCCAGTGGCCGCTTGGGGCCCTGCTTTGGCCGGCCCCAGGCGCATTTGTTGTTTTTGCTTCTCGCGTTGAATTTCGAGACGCTTTTCGTACTCTTCTTCGGTGTGCTGCGCGATCACCACACGGGAGATCTTCTGCAACACATCGGCGCCAATGGTCGCCATCATGCTGGCGAACAACGTAAAGCCCTCCTTCTTGTACTCTTGCTTCGGATCTTTCTGCGCATAGCCGCGCAAGCTCACACCCTCGCGCAGCTGGTCCATCTCACGCAGATGATCTTTCCACAGCGCGTCGATCGTTTGCAGGTAGATCACTCGTGCAACACCGAAGAACGCTTCGGGAGAGTACTGTTGCTCTTTGCCGACAACCATCGCTTCGACAGTATCGTAGGCGCGCTTCTCCACGTCGGCGCGCTTTACATCGGGCAGGTTGTCAAAACTGACCTCCACCGCGAACTGCTCACGCAGAATCTCGGAGAGGCCCTTGAAGTCCCAATCCTCAGCATGAGCGTTGTCGGGGCAGCTACGCCCCACCGCATCGATGATGGCGTCCTCGATGAGGTCCAACACCATCTCTTTGGTGGCCGCGACGTCGGCGCCAATCACGCGGCGACGCAGCTTGTACACCGCCGAACGCTGGTCGTTCATCACGTCGTCGTAATCGAGCAGATGCTTGCGGATGTCGAAGTTGTGACCTTCCACGCGCCGCTGCGCGCTCTCCACCGACTTGTTCACCCACGGATGCTCGATGACCTCGCCTTCCTTCATACCCAGGCGTTCCATCAAACCCATGATGCGATCGCCACCAAAGATGCGCATCAAGTCATCTTCGAGCGACAAGAAGAACCGCGAGCTACCGGGGTCGCCCTGCCGGCCCGAACGACCGCGTAGCTGGTTGTCGATGCGTCGCGCTTCGTGCCGCTCGGAGCCGATGATGTGCAAACCGCCCGCGGCGCGTACCTGGTCTTTTTCCGCAGCGCATTGGGCTTTGAAGCGCTCAAGCGCACTGGTGTAGGCCTTTACTTGCTCGTCCGGCTCCTGAATCGCCGCCACATCGGCACGCGCCAAGAACTCAGGGTTACCGCCCAACATGATGTCGGTACCGCGGCCGGCCATGTTGGTGGCAATCGTCACCGCGCCCTTGCGGCCTGCCTGGGCCACGATCTCGGCCTCTTGCCGATGATACTTGGCGTTCAGGACGTTGTGCGGGACGCCCGTCTTCTTGAGCAGCTTCGAGAGCACCTCGCTCTTTTCGACGCTGGTGGTACCCACGAGCGTCGGCTGCCCTTTTTTGTAGCACTCACCGATATCCTCAATGATGGCACCGAACTTCTCGCGCTCGGTCTTGAAGATGACGTCGTGGTTATCTTCGCGGACCATCGGCATGTTGGTGGGCACCACCACCACGTCAAGGTTGTAGATCTTGGCAAATTCCTCTGCTTCGGTCTCGGCGGTACCGGTCATGCCGCACAACTTCAGGTACATGCGGAAATAGTTTTGGTAGGTGATGGTCGCGAGCGTTTGGTTTTCGTTCTCGATCTTGACGCCCTCTTTGGCCTCCACCGCTTGGTGTAAACCATCTGACCAACGTCGACCCTCAAGCACGCGGCCGGTGAACTCGTCGATGATTTTCACCTTACCGTCTTCCACCATGTAATCCACATCGCGGCGGAACAACGTATGCGCGCGCAACGCCTGATTCACATGGTGCAAGATTTCAATGTTGTCCGGCTCGTACAGGTTCTCGACGTGGAGCTTGCTCTCCACCGTGTGCACACCACCTTCGGTAAGTGACACGGTGCGTGCTTTTTCGTCGATGCTGTAATCCACCTCGCGCTTTAAGCCCGGAATGATGCCATCGATGCGCACATACTTGTCGATCGACTCCTCGGACGGACCCGAAATGATGAGCGGCGTGCGCGCCTCGTCCACCAAAATCGAGTCGACCTCGTCGACGATGGCAAAGTGCAAGCCGCGCTGCACATAGTCGCCAAAGAACAGCTTCATGTTGTCGCGCAGGTAGTCGAAGCCAAACTCAGAGTTGGTGCCGTAGGTGATTGGTTGATTGTACGCCTCTTGGCGCTGCCGGTCGGTCAACCCATGCAGAATCACGCCGGTGCCAAAACCTAAGAAACCGTACAGCCGCCCCATCCACTCGGCGTCGCGCGCAGCCAGGTATTCGTTCACCGTGATCAGATGTGCGCCGCGCCCGGCGATAGCGTTCAAATACAACGGCAGGGTCGCCACCAGGGTTTTGCCTTCGCCGGTCTTCATTTCGGCGATCTTGCCGCCGTTTAGCACCATGCCGCCGATGATCTGCACATCGAAGTGGCGCATGTTCAGCACGCGCCGGCCAGCCTCGCGCGCGACCGCAAAGGCCTCTGGGAGGATCACGTCCAGCGCCTTATCGATGCGCACCCGCTCGCGCTTGATCTCCTCTTTGGATCCCTCGGTGAAGCGCACTTTGATGTCGCCGCCCTGCGCTGTGTAGGCGCGTTCATATTTCTCGCGTAGCTCGCCGGTCTTGGCCTTGAGCTCTGCATCGGGCAACGCCTTGAGCCTAGGCTCGTAGCTGTTCACCTGCTGCAGGCGCTCCGCATACCGTTTGATCTCGCGCTCATTCTTGCTGGGGATGATTTTTCGCCACCACGCCGGCATCGGGACTCCAACAAGCCCATCGGGGCCACAAAAGACGCGCCAAGCTATGCGCCGTGCGCGAGAGGGTCAAGGATAGGGGCCAACGCACAGTTGGCAACCCGCTTGTGGCTCCCCGATTACGCCGTGGGGCCAGCATAATCAAGAGTGAGACGCTGGCGGCATCGGCCCTTACTCAGACGTCGAGGATCGCCGGCAATACCCCGCCCGGCCGACCATGATGAGGTATCACCTGCGTATCCCGTGGCGACGGCTCAACAAACTTGCCAAGGGCCGGTGCGTAGTAGAGGCAACCAAGTTCCTCAGGCGGCCTGGTAGTAACAAAATGCTGGCCCGCGTCGAGGAGCGCTAGCCACGCCGTTTTGAGCGCCGTCGCCTCCCAGGGTGCGGCGAAGTGCAGGCGTGCCAGGTCCTCTGAGCGCACCTTACCTCGGCGGCGCAGCATCTCAAGCAGCGAGGTGGGCGTAAAGCCGGGATCTTTGCCCGCCGCAGCCCAACACAGGGCCCCCAGCGGCAACACTTCCCGACAGAGAATCACGGTGTCAACGAGATCGCGCAGCTCATCGCGGCCTGCGAGAGTGAGCACCTTGTTAACCGCCAGGTCGATGGGATGGAGGCGATAGCCCAACTCGGCGTCCAACACGGTGGGCATAAAACGCCATGCAGAGTCGTGCGCCCATTCGATCTTGGTAGCGTCGTGAGCCCGACTCACCAACGCCCGCAGGTAACCGGGTTGAGACATCTCCACGCTGACCACGCAGCCCGCCTGGACCAACAGCTCCCGGTCGCTTGCGAAAGCCTGTGCCACCCGCTCTACGGAATCATGGAAGTAGTCGAGGTCATTGCTGTAGCGAGCTGATTGCGGTTCGAAATGGATAGCGGCGCCCCCGGCGAGATAGCTGTCGGGGCTGCGATTCGCCGCCAGCAGCTGTGCCAAGCTCTTCTGCAACGCGGTTAACGGCATAGACGCGATCCTAACACCCAAGCTTCGCGGTCACCGTGCTTCATTAACTCGTCGGCCACCCAGCCCAAATCACTCGCTTTAACGCGGTACTCAGGATCGAACGACCAAAAACAGCGGGTACGAAACCGTCGAAAGGCCCGCCGCGCCTCCCGCACCTTGACCATTACGCGCGCCTGCTCCGGCGCAAGGTGCCGACGGCTCTTGCGGCCACCCTTGCGACCGATCTCGGCCAAATAACGGCGAATCTCTGGGGTCATGCTATTATCATAAGCGGCTTATGTTAAAGGCGCAATCTCGCGATCAGCCCCAACCGCCGGTCGGGCCCGACACCCCGAGCCACCCGCCCTTGTCCTAATTTGCGCTACACACGCCCCAAAACGCGACACACGGCATCCGCCTGCGACTGGACCTCGTGGCCGAGGCAAAATTTATGTTCTGAGGCTGGGCCCAAGTCCGAACGAACTGCCTTCGCGCCGAGCCCTAGCCGCGTTTCTTCGCTGGCGCGTTGATCCCCTCGTAGGTGAGGGTAGACATCAGGAACTTGCGTTGCTTCTGCACATCTTTGTCGAGGTAGGCCAGCGCCTCGCCGAGCTTATCCATGAGCCGTCGCGGCGCGCGCTTCATCTTTGAATCCGACAAGAGCGCGTGCGTAAGCCACGGGAACACGGCCGTGAGGTCGGTATGCACGTACACCGAGTTCGCTTCTACGCACTCAGCCGAGACCTTACCCCAGGTGTGGCCTTCAGAGGCGGGGCAGCTGGACAAGGCGCCGTTGTCTACGGGGTCGACACAGAATTGCACGTCGATGTCGAAGCCATCGGTGCGCACATTCAAGATTTGGTCCAACAGCGGTTCACCTTGCAGCGTGTAGTTCTTCGGCACGCCGCCGCCCAGCATCCATACCGCCAGACGCTTGCTGTAATGATGGCGCGCGTAATGTTGGAACGCCGCCATTGCGTAGACGTCGTCATTGATGTCGATTTCGAGCTTGAAAGCCTCGCCCAACAGCCGCTTCAACTTCACCACGTTCAAGAAGATCGAGCCGTCTTGCACTGCGCCCACGAAGATCGGCACTGCATGCTTGTGACACGTCGACAACAGGCTTGGCACCTTCACCTTCAGCGCCTTCTCCAGCGCCGCCATTTCTTTGCCGAGCAGGTAGTGAAACTCGGCGGTGGTCATTTTGCGCTGGAACTCGGGCTTTTGGATGATCGCCGAGAACAAGCGGTCGGTGTCGAGCAACACTTCTTCAAAGAAACCTAGGTCGTAAATGCGAATGACACGCGCGAGCCTGAGTTGTAGATCACCCGCGTTCGGATTGATCTCTTTGAGGGCGTGCCCAATGACCCGATGTGCATCATGGTAGAGGTTGGCGCCCGTGGTAGTGAGCGCGCTGATGATGCCTCGCTCAATCAGTGGCAACAAGCAGCTTTGGTGTAGGCCAGCAGGAGTCATGGCGCCCGAGAGCGTCACAAAGAGCGTGCAATCCTGTTCCATCGAGCGCTGCATCAACTCGAAGCCGATGCGCTCTTGACGCCCCACAAACGCGGGGAACGCCGATTGCAAGAGCTCCACGGCACTCTCTTTACCGGTGATCGGTTTTGGGTCGGCGCTACGCGCCTTGGCAAAGTCACGCATCACGGTCGAACGAGCGTTGGCCATCCTACTGCTCCTGTGTCGAAAACTGGTGAGGCGCACCTTACCGGAAACGCCCCCCGCTACGCCAGGGGGCACGATCGCACACCGCCGCGAAAATGCCGGTGGGGGGTGCACGTGGGCGAGAAAATGATTAAGCTCTGCCGCCATGCATGCATGGCACGACATCTATATCGACGACAAAGTGATCGAACGTGGCTTCCCGGCGGTGATTGAAGTCCCGCATGGGAGCAAGAACAAGTACGAGCTCGATAAAGACACAGGCTTCTTGAAGCTCGACCGCGTACTCTACAGCGCAGTGCACTACCCCGCTGATTACGGCTTCATTCCACGCACCTTCTGCGACGATGGCGACCCGCTGGACGTGTTGGTGTTGGGCCAAGAGCCGGTGGTGCCGCTTACCATTGTCGAGTCGCGGGCCATTGGCGTGATGCGAATGCGCGACGACAAGGGTATCGACGACAAGATCATTGCGGTCTGCTGTAGCGACCCCGCCTACGCCGAGTACAGCCATCACAGCCAGCTACCAAAGCACACCCTCAAAGAGATTGGCCGCTTCTTCGAGGACTACAAAGTCTTGGAACACAAGCAGGTGATCGTTGAGGACTTTCTAGGCCCGGACGAAGCGCTGCAAATCATTCGCGACGCGTTGCTGTTGTATCAGAAGCTGCGCCGCGGCGAGCTGAAGCCGCGCCACTGACACGCTCACTCGCGCCGCCCAAGACGACGCTTCACCGCACCGAGAAGCAGCTGCGTTTCCGGCACGCCGATAAGCGTAAGCACTCCGAAGTAGAACACGCCACAGCCTACCATCAGCGGAAACAAGCGTGCCGACGTCGCAAGCGTGCCGTGAAAGGTGAACAGGTCGGTCCAGCGCCCGCCGCCCCACGCCAATAGCCCCATCAGCGCCGCCGCCGCCCCCATCACCAGCCACCCTTTGAAGACCGAGGCGTAGGGCAGCTCACCCAAGGTCTGTCGCAGCCGCCACTCTTGAAACAGCAGGCCACACAAAGCGGCCAAACCATTGGCCAACGCCATGCCGCCCGTCCCGAGCGGCCCCATCAACACCAGCGACAGCAGCATATTGGCGCACAGGCTGATAAGCGCTCCCCACGCCGGACCTCGGTAATCCTTCATCGCATTCAAGGCCTGCGTGCCGATGCGCGCCGAGGCAATAATCAAAATGCCCACCGCCTGATACGGCAAGGTCGAGGCCGTCCAGGCAACCGAGGCGGCATCAAACCGCCCGCGTTGAAACAACACCGCAATGATCGGCTGAGCCAACACCGCCAATCCCACCGAGGCTGGTATGGCAAGCAGCGCCGTACCCCGCAACGCCGCAGCCAGGCTGGTCCGCACCCCTCCCAAATCTTGGGCGGCCGCCAAACGACTCATCGCCGGCAAGCTCACCGTGGCCATGCTCATCGCAAACAGGCCAAGCACCAGCTCGCCCATCAGGTTGCTAGTGTTGAGCACCGTTTGTGCGCCGTACCCCAATTGGCTCGCAAGGGCGGTGCTAACCAGAACGTTGATCGGATGAATGCCCCCCGCCAAGATCCCCGGCCCCATGCGCCTGAGCGCCAATCGCACATCGGGGTTGCTTAGGTGCATGCGCCACCCCAACGTGAAGCCCAATGCCCGATAGGTCGGCACCAGCACCAGGATCTGCACGACCCCACCGACGAGCACTGCCACGGCAAACACCAGTGCCGCTCGCTCCGGCAGGCGCCATGAGGCTCCCCCCAACCCTAACACCGCCCATGAGCAGCCAAGGAAGCTCAGATTAAAAAACGTACTGACCGAGGCGGCCATCGCAAAGCGCCCGCGCAGGTTGAGCACCGCTGCCATCCCCGCAGTGAGGCTGACGAGCACCAAGTAAGGGAACATCCAACGCCCAAGCAATGCGGCTAACGCCACATCGGCCGGGAACTGCGCCCGCCCAAGCATGGCTTGCTCAAAGGCCGCAAACTGCGCTCCGAGCGGCTGCCCAGGCGCTAATTTTCCAAGCATCTGCAAACCGATAAGCGGCGCCATCCCAAGCACGCCCAAGAGCGCCAGCAGGCCCAGAATCCATGCCAGGCTGCCTAAGAAATCGCGCACGAACTGCCGCGCTGCCATCTCCCCAGAGCGGTGTTCCACCTCGGCCAACGTCGGCAACATCGCCGCCGTCATCGTGCCCTCCGCGGTAAACCGCCGCAGCATATTCGGCAGCCGCCACGCCACTTGGTAGGCATCCCCCACGCCGGTGGCGCCGAGCAGGCCGTTGGTGGTCATTTGCACCACCACGCCCGTGACGCGCGAAAACAGCGTCATGAGGCTCACGACGCTGGCGCTTCTTAGCATCCCGGCATGAGCTTCGCGCCCCGTCATGGCAGATTCGCCTTCTGTTGCCCAGCGTTCCACAACAGCGTCATCATACCAGCCGAGAGTGCTGCCAGAACGGCCAGCGTGATGAACACTGGGCCCCATGCCCCATGGCTTTGGTCGAGGATAAAGCCGACCCCAAAGCCTGCGACCAAGGCCGAACCCAGGTTACCCATGGCCATCACGAACCCAGAGGCTGCCGCGGCAGCTTTGGGATGTGCAACGTCGATCGCGGTAGCGCCCGAGATAATGGCATCAGGACCGTAGATCATGAAGCCAGCCGCTGCGAGCAAGAGCGTAGCGGTAAGCGTCGAGCCTGCGGCCAGCGGCACAAAACCTACGCATAAGAGCGCCAAGCCCGAGAGCATCGCGGCACACACCGGCGCGCGTTTGCCACCAAACAGCACATCCGAAACCCACCCGGAGGAGACCGCCCCCAACGCGCCAACGAGCGGAAAGGCGATGGCCTTCAGGGCAGAGTGCTTGATCTCCTGGTGATGAAAGTCCGCAAAGTACTGGATCGACCAGTTCATGAAGGCATAGCGGACTGCGTTAAAAAAGAAGTAAGTACCGGCCACCAACCACAACGTGCGGTTGCTGAGCGTCACCTTCAGCACATGCGCCAAGGTCCATTCACCAGCGTCGATGGTCGTGGTTGCGCTGCCCGCGGGTGAGGCGTCGTCGTCGCGAATATGGGCGAGCCCGACGTCTTCGGGGCGATCGCGCAAGAGGACCCAGGCAAGCACCAGCACCGGCAACAGCGCCAGACCCGGCACCCAGAAAGCAGCACGCCAACCGTAGGCGTCCACCAAAAATCCTGCGAGCAACCAACTCAACACATTCCCCACTTGGTAGCAGGTGGAGATAAAGCCCATCACCGTGCCACGTCGGCCCTTGGTGAACCAATGGGACATCGCCTGAACCAAGGCCGGCCAACCGGTGGACTGCGCCAGACCATTGAGCGCCCAGAGCGCCATCATCACCGGCAACGAATGAGCCTGCGAGAACAGAAGGTTAGCGACGACGATCACCGCCATGCCCAGCGCGACCATGCGGCGACCGCCAAAACGCGAGGCCAGCTGCCCGCTCACAAACTGTCCGACCGCATAAAATACCGAATAGATTGAGGGAATGAGCCCGATCTGGGCGGTGGTCCAGGCTGGAAACTCCTTGAGCAACGCCGGTTGCGCGGCGGCCAGGTTCATCCGGCACAGGTAGTAGGAGGCGTAGGCAACCCAAAGCGCACCGAACACCTGGGTCTGAAAACGAACACGGCGACGAGCTTCATCCATGAGGCGGGTCGCATACCGTTGTTGCGGCCCCACCGCAACGGCCGTACCCAAACCAGGGTCACGCGCTATACGGCGCCACCAGAAACACCACCAGATCCCAAACCACGTGGCTGATGAGCACCAGCGCCACCGAGCGAGTCAGCAAGTACAATAAACCCCAGTACAATCCGCAGAGCGCCGCCGCCAACACCAACATCGGATTGCCGCTGCCAAGATGCACCAGGGCATACAGGGCAGTGGCGGCAAAGAAGCCGACCCACGGCCCCCAGTGGGCGCTCAGGCGACGCTGCAGAAAGTGGCGCCAAAAGAGCTCTTCACCGGGACCAATGAGCAAACCCATGAGGAGGCTGACACGCAGGAGGCTCGCACCCTCTTTGAATTGGTAGACGTTTTCGATGCCTTGCCCTGCGAAGGCAAAGAGCTTGCGCGACACAATGTTGCCCACGAAGAACACCGCGTACAGAAGCGCCGCACTGCCCAGCCCGGCGCCAAGTTTCCAACCTAGGCCATGCCGAAGGTCAGCCAGCAAGGTCAGGCGGTATTCACGGTCGAGCAACGACAGCCCGATGAATACTGCCGCGTTGGCCCCCATCCACCACCAAAAATCAAATGCCCCGATGCCATGGGTGATAAACAGCGGCACAAACAACGCCACCGCCAAAAGCGCGACAGCGCCGGTGTACAGGCTGTTCGGTTTCACTGCAGCACGCGTTGAACGAGCACGTTGAGCCCCACGGCCGCCACGCACAGCAGGCTGAAGACAAGGTTCAGCTGCGCCGAGGCGCCGTCCAACGCCACAAAGTCGGTCGGGCTTACCGGTTGATGACGACTGGCACCGCGTCGGAACAACTTCACCGCGAGCGGCAATGCCAACAAAGTCACGAGGAAGGTCCATGGCATGCGCGGCTCCAAGTGGCCCAGCCCGCTGACGGCCACGTAGCTGACCACGAACGCGAACGGCGCAAAGAGCAGAAAGCCGTAATAGCTAAGCGAGCGGTGATCACCTAAAAGGTTTGCCACCGTGCGCACACCACCTTTGGTATCGCTCGGAATGTCGCGCCAGTTATTGGCGTGCAGGATGCCGATCACCAAAATCGACATTGGAATCGCCCAAACGCCAGGCAACCAGGAGACCGAACCGGTTTGCACGGTCCACGCGCCCAACGCTCCCAAGACACCGAAGTTGATGAAAACCGCCAGGTCGCCAAGCGCGTGGAACTTTAGCGACACGGGGCCAGCGTCATACAGCAAGATCGACGCGACGCCGGCGAGGCCTATGTACAATATCGGCATCCCCACGAGATAAACGAGCGAACCGCCCAGCGTGACGCCGACCAAGAGAAACAGGATGGCGCCTGTTAGCGCTTGTGAACGCGACAGCCAACCACGCACCACCGCGCCGCTGACCGGGTTCACCTGCACGTCCAACCCCTTCTTGTGATCGGACACATCATTGAAGAGGTTGGAGGCCGAGTGCAGTGACACCATACCTACCAACGCGAGCAGAAAACGGCCCCAATGCATCGTGGCGCCACCAAAGGCCAACGCCAACACCGTGCCAAACAACACCGGCATCGTTGAAGGTGTCCAAGAGAATGGGCGCGTGGCCAAGAACCAGGTCTTTAGAAATCCAGGCTTGTCGGTCGTCATACAAAACGCCTCCACCGCAGGTTGATGGCAAGCATATTTAGCATGGCTCGACGACTCAGCAACCCCGGGACAACATTTCGTTCAGGCTGCGGTGCTTGTCAGCCCCCGACCAACTGCAACGACTCAGCAAGCGCCTCCTGACACCCCATGGTCATCGGCGCCCCATGGCCAAAAAAGATGCTGGTGATGCGTTTGCGCGCCAGGATGCGCAGCGCCTCAATAAATCCGGCGTCGTAGCTGGCGTCGGCCGAGCGAATGATAAGAGGCGCATCGCCAGCAAACAGCCAACCCATCTCAGGACTGTACAAACACACCGAGTCACTGCTGTGGCCGGGAGTGAAAATAACTTCCAAGGTACCGTCGGCGGCCCGCAGGATTTCGCCGTTTTGCAGCACCCGGTCGAGGCCAGGCATAGCCGAGGCCAGGCCATACACCCGCGGGTGATAGCGCTCGATGAGCTCCGGCAGAAGCTCGACGTGATCGTAGTGACTGTGCGTAAGCACCACCTGATCCAGCTTACGCTTGCCGACACCCGTGTTGATCGCCTCCAAATTCACAAGGGTTGTGGGGTCGCGTCCCACGTCGACCAGCGTCGTGACATCGTCCAATGTGTTCCAGTCGCCCATAAGCAGATAGACATTCGAGGTGTAGATCGCGCTCTGCTCGGCCAGATTCAGGAGTTTCACGCACCGCCCCGCTTTCTATACAACTGGGCGTGCGAGACCACCGGTTCGAAGAGCATCTGCAAATCGGCGGGCAATTTTTGAGTCTGCTCAGTGGCAAAATAACCACCTGGAATCAGCGCCTCATAGAACATCCGCATCACGTTACGGCGCTCCTCCTCAGTGAAGTGCAACAAGACATTCTTGCAGAGGATCAGGCCAAACCCCTGGCCCACCGGTTTTAGCGCCAGCAAGTCGTGCTGGGTAAAGTGCACAGCGGAACGCACCTCGGCGCTCACCTGGTAACGATCACCGCCATCCACAGGCTTAAAATGCCGCTCCAGAATCTCGGGAGGCACCCGATCTACCTCGTCGCGGCCGTAGATAGCCTCGGTGACAATGCCACAGAACTTGCCGGTCGGATCTAGGTCGCTGGCCGTAATCGAGACCTTGCCATAGCCAGCCTCTCCCAAAGTCTCACGCAGAAGCAGCGCTAAGGTGTAAGGCTCGGGCCCGCGCGCACAACCCGCATCCCAGATGCTGATCCGTTGATATGAGTTAAGCGTCGGCAGTGCCTGATCGCGGATGAGCTCCAACGTCTGCAAGTCACGAAAGAAATAGGTCAACCCCACGACAGCCCCCTCCTAACCGCCCGCATCCACGATGGTGACTCTAATGTAGGCATCCGCAAACACGAAGGCCCCACAGACGTAGAGCCATAGTGCTCGTCTGTGAGGCCTCGTGCGCAGATGACAGGTTGACTGTTGACTACGGCTTGCGGAACGCCAGAAACAATTTACCGTTACCGCGCAGTACTTGCAGGCGGATCACGGCCCCGGCAGCCAAGCCACGCACGCCCTGGGCAAATTCCCTCGCGGTTTTGACACCCTTACCGTTGAAGCCGACGATGACATCGCCCAGGCGCAAACTCGCCCGCGCAGCGGCACCATCGGGTTCGATCTGCTTGACGACAACACCCTCATCGACCTCAACCCCCAGCTGACGTTGAAGCTGCGGCGTCAGATCGGCCACGGTCATACCGAGCTCACTGCCGCCACCGCTGTCACCGTTGGCTGCAAGCTTCTCTTCATCGGGGAAGCCCTGCAGGGTTAACGTCACGCGTCTTTCGCTGCCTTTGCGCCATAGCTTCAACTCCACCTTTTTGCCTACGCCGGCCATGCTGGCGAACAACGGCAGGTCACTGGAGTTGCGCACCGGCTTGCCGTCGAACTCCAACACCACGTCCTCGGCTTGCACACCAGCCTTGGCCGCCGGGCCGCCGTCCACCACTTCGGCGACGAGCGCGCCATGCGGGGTTTTGAGTCCATAGCTCTCAGCCAACTCCGACGACAGCGGTTGGATCTTGATGCCAATCCAGGAGCGCGCAAATTTCCCCTTGCTCTTCAGGTCGGGGAGCATCTCCTTCACCATGTTGATCGGAATAGCGAAACCAATACCCGCGCCCTGCGCGTTGATGGCCGAGTTGATGCCGATCACTTCACCGCGCATGTTCACGAGCGGTCCGCCCGAGTTACCGGGATTGATGGCCGCGTCGGTTTGAATGAAATCGTACAAGCCCTGCCGACCCGACGGCGCAATGTCCCGACGCTCTTTGGCCGAAACAATGCCAACCGAGACGGTGTGTGATAGTCCAAACGGGTTGCCCACAGCCATGACCCAGTCGCCGATGCTGGTGGTGTCGGAGTTGCCAAGGAAAGCCACCTGCGCGTTGGCCTTTTCGAGCGTCTGAATGAGCGCGACATCATACTCGGGGGCCGAGCCCAGCACCTTGGCCTGAAGCTTCCGCTCGGTGCCATCGCCGTTATCCAGCACCACCTCGATGGTGTCGGCCTCCTCGATCACGTGGTAGTTGGTGAGAATCAACCCATCCTTGTGGATGACAAAGCCGCTCCCCAAACCGCGGCCGCGATACTCGCGCGGCACTTCGCCGCCAAAGGGGCCAAAGAAGAAATCGAACGGCGCTCCCTGTTGTTGACCCATGCCCCGCGGCCCACGCGCTTGCTTAGCCTTCTGCTCCACGTTGATAGCCACCACGGCCGGCACCATCTGTTTGGCAAGTGCTGCAAAATCAGGGACTTGCGCAAGGGGCGGGGTGCCTGCCTGCTTCTCAGACCACAACTCGGTGGCACGCGCGTGCGAGGTGACCGGCAACGCAGCCAACAGTCCAACAACGATCCAAGCGCGAAGGCGCATCGTGAAACTCCTTGATGAGGTGTGTCAAAGGCACACACAGAGTAATGACGCAGACGAGAACCCCCAGCGCCTCGGCGTTTATTCCCGACCCGAAAGCGACACAAGAGCAACGTCCAAGTCCCATGCGGCAGGGAATCGGCCGTTTTTTTGTCGAGCGCCAGACCCCGATGTTACCGTGGCACTTACGAAGCGAGGCTGACACATGATCAAAACCGCAGTTCTAGCGGCGTTGTTGGGGGCCACGATCTACGTGGCCGTGTTCGTAGACCTAGGCGGCAAGAGCTTGGCGGCGCATGTGCACGACGTTTGGCAAACCCCAGTCGTGCAGCACAAAGTCGCGGCGATCACCGAAGATGTTCGCGAAAAAATCGACACCAAGGTAAGCAAGACCGCGACCGAGGCGAAGAAAGCCGTGGCCAGTAAAACGCCCGCGCTCGTGGATGAGATCACCGATGACGACCGCGCGCTCTTGTCACAAACGCTCGAAAAGGCCAGCTCGAAAAACTGAGTTGCTAGTGTAAATACTTCTGCCCGCCGACAAACTGCAGCACCGCCTGCGCCGCATGCCCAGCTGGATTCTTGAATGCGATGCCCACCGACATGCCCGGTGATTCGCGCGGTTTGCTGGTGCCCTGCCAAACCACCTCGCCCAGCATCTCCACCGGACCTTCGGGAAGCTCCAGGCGCAAAACGACAAACTCACCTTTGGTGGTAGGAGCGGTGGTGCGCATGCGCAAACCAGAGCCGCTCAAGGTCTCCGTCACTGCCGTGGCCGCGTTCACGCTCAAGTCTTGCGTCGCAGCGGCAAACGCAGGTGTGGCTTCAAAGCCTTTGATGTCGGCCCCGGCCGGCAGTGCAAGCTTCACGAAGGCGACGTCCAACGCCACCAAAGCGCGCGGGAACCGCCGACGTTGGATCTTCTTGACCTCGATGGGCGGCGCCAAACGAATGCGCGGAAATGCCCGCAGGCCGGAGCTCGGCGACAGCGTTTCGGCGACTTGCGCCTTCAGCTTGTAGACGATTCCTTCGCGATAGTACTCGAGCGTCACGACCACGCCGGGTTGCAGATGCACCGCAAGCTTCGCATCCACGATGCCCAGATCTACGCTACCGCCCACACCGATCGCGTCCACAACCGCGGTCACTTGAATGCTCTGGGCCGCAGAGCCTTCGGTCATCAGGCGCACGCCCTGCTTGAGATTTGGAAAGCCGGCATCCACTGACATGGCGCAAGCATAGAGAAGGCCCTGGCGAAGCGCAAGCCGCGTTCATACCTTGGCTGCATGCTAAACATTCTCATGCTCACCCTCACGCTCGCCACCCCCAAGGTGGGCGAGTTGGCTCCCGATTTCACCGCCACTGACGCCGACGGCAGGGTGCAGGCGCTGTCGACCCTGGTAAAACAGGGGCCGGTCATCCTGGCGTTCTTTCCCAAGGCGTTCACGCCCGGATGCACCAAAGAGTTGAAAGCGTACGGCACGCAAGATGCGGCGCTGAAAACGGCTAAGGCACAGCTCTTGGCGATATCGGCCGACGACCGCGACAAGATGGCGGAGTTCCGAACGTCGCTCAACGCCACATTTTCGTTCATCCCCGATCCCGACGCCAAGCTCATCACCTTGTATGACGTGAAGGTGCCCGTGCTCACGCTAGCGAGCCGCACCACATTCGTCATCGACGGCAACCGACGCATCGTATCCATCACCACCGGCAATGAGGCGATCGATCCCAAAGAGGCGTTGCAGGCAGCTCAACAAGCGTGCGGAAGGTAACTAGAACATCGTCTCCGGAACGTAGACGATATCGCCGGGCTGGAGCTTGAAATTGGAGGATTTGCCTTCGCCGATAGCTTTGACCTTCACCTCCACCCGCTGCTCTTTGCCATCGATGATGCGGGTGACAAAGGCGCCGTTTTGGTCGGCCATCGTCGAGAAGCCACCCGCGAGCGTAATGGCCTGAATGATGTTCATGCCATCTTCAAATTGAAATGTGCCGGGACGCGCCACTTGGCCAAAAACATAGACCTTCTTAGAAGTGAACTCGCGCACAAACACCGAAACTGACGGTTGCTTCAGGAACTGCCGGAGGCCAGCCGCGATCTCATCGGAGAGCTCGGTGGGGGTGCGATTCACGGCTTGGATTTTGCCGACAAGCGGAAAGTTGATGCCGCCGTCAGAGGCCACCCGATAGGTGCCGGAGAGATCCTCCTCGCCGTACACCTTGACCTCGAAAACGTCGCCCGGCCCCAACACGGTTAGAGGCAGCGTGACGGCCGGCTTGAGGTCGCCGCTGGGGGCGTTATGAGCGCAGGCCCCAGCGAGCCAGGCCCCAACTAGGCTAAGTAGCGTCCAGCGCTTCATGCAAGCTAGCATAGCCATTGTGCCTCAAGGCGAAAGCCCGCTACCCCAGCACCTTGTCGGCGTTCTTGGTGCCCATGAACTTCAGGTAGAGAACCAGCTCGTCCTTTTTGGCAACGCCTTCGAGCTTCTTGGCCAAAGCCTTGATCTCTGCCGCCGTCAACGTCTCGAACTTCTTCAGATCGTCGGACTCGGTGAGACCGTTTTCGTGCTGGATGCCCAGGTGATCGAGGGCCCCCGCCAAGAGTGGCCGCTTGGCGAGCAACCAGGTGCGCAGGATCTCCTCACACATTTCGTCGTCGACCAAGCTGTTCAAGATCTCAAATAGCTTGGCCGTGCGCACTTCGTTCTTGGCGCCCGGTTTCGGCAGTCGCGACACCGACACCGACGCCTTAACGCCGTGACGGTGGAAATACGTTTCGCGAGCCTTGCGCGTCGAGGCGCCAAACACCTCACCAAACAGCTCAAGGCTTACACCACGTAGAATTTCAGTGTACGGAATCTTGGTTTGTTCTTCGGCCATCGCTAACTCTCTACATCACAAAAGCGGGGTCTTTTTCTTTTACCAGCACCACGGAGCAGGGCACCGTGGCAAAGAATTTCTTAAAGTCGTTGCTGTCGGGCGCGCCCATAATGACCATATCGGCAGAGATGCCGCCGGTCATGCGCAGAATCTCAGCTGCCGGCTTCCCTTGGGCAATGCGGCGGTGCACTTGTTCGACCGTGTGGGTGACGCCGCGCGCTGCCATGCGCTGGATGGCCATGATGACCACCTGCTTCATCCGTTCCATATACTCTTCGTTCAGGCGATCGATACGGCGGAAATCATTGCCCTTTTCCTGAAACACGTGAAACAGGTAGATATCGGCCTTGAAGTGCTGGCTGTAGAGCAGCGCAAAGTCGAGAGCCATCTCCGACTTCTTGGAAAAGTTCACCGGCACCAGGATTTTGAGTTTGGCTCCTGGTGGTGCTGCCGAAACGCTGGACATACTGTCCTCCGTTAGCCCCGGCCCGAAACCGAGCGCCTGAAGCTACTCTGCGTATCGTTTCCTAAGGAGATAGGCAACGGTGTCGCGCGCACACTGCTCGCAATAACCTAGCTTCCCGGTGAGATGGGTGAGCATGGCCTGCGCGTGCTCTCGATCTTTAGGATCGAGCGGGGTCTTCTCCCTGGCGGTGAACTTGAGGAAGTTCTCGATGAGCTTGTGCAACACCTTCTTACGTTTGTGGTAAAAATCTTCGCGCAAGCGTTGTTGATGATGCTTGAAGATGACGCTGTAATCGGGCGCCTGGTCGGGATGCTCCAGCGCCCGCGCGCCGATGGTGCTGATCAGCGCCCGCCGAAAGTCGTCGACGTTCTCGTTCTCACTCATCAGCACCCGCTCCACCTCATGCATCAGCTTTTCGTCCGGATTGGAAAAGCCCGTTCGTGACGTGGGGTCGGCCAACTTCTCTTTTTTCACCCAATGCGAAACATGATTGATGTAGCGCGTAAACAGCTCCTGATAGCTCTGTTCACTGGCGAGCCCCGTCGCCTCACGCACCTCGTCGTCGATCCACTTAAGGTACAGCTCCTCGGTCTCCTCCAAAAATGCCGCATGGTCATGGAACTTGCCCACAACTTCCTGCTTCAAAAATTCGTAGACACTCTTCATGGTCAAGAGTTCGGCGAGCTCGCCCAAGACCGCGAGGGGATGCAAACACGCATAGTCGGGGTGATGTGCAGCGTTGAGTAGCGCCGTACGAAGCTCGCGCGCGCTCGCCCCAAACCGACCCTCATAGTTGGGATAGCTCTGCGACTCCCGGTACAGGTCAGGGATGGCCGATTCCAACTCGCGCGCCTGGCGAGAGGTGAGCCGCTCAGGTGTCTCGCCGGCGTCGTACAGCTTGAGCTTCTCAAGCGGCGTCAACCCATCGACAACACTCGACAACTCCCGACTGTAGCGCATCGCATCGTTGCGGCGCATGCGCGTAAGAATGGCCCACAGCGCGGCGACATCGATGGCATGCGGCGCTACGTGTTTGCCGACCACGCGCGAATGGATCTGCGGCGCATAGATTTCTTGCTCGGTGCTGTAACGCATCACGTACGGCACCCGCAAAAGCTCCATACGTCCTTTAAACGACGGGAAATCCGGGTGCTGTTTGAACGCCTCCAAGTAACTCTCGTTGGTAGAGGCCAAATAGATGAGGTCGAGATGCAACACGAACGAGTCCATCGAGACATTGGCTGTCTCGACGGTGTCGAGCAGGTACTTGAAGGTTTCGACGGGGCGTTTCAGCAAATCGCTGAACTCCAACAGACCGCGGTTGGCATCCACAAGCGGCCCCGAAGGCTCGAACAACGACGTATGCTGTAGCGCCACCGGCAACGACGCCATCGAGCGATCGGCGGTGACTTGTTGAATGCGCGCATCCACCGACATTTGCGGCTCGACGGTGGCAATGCCGCGGCGATAGCGCTTTGAAAGATACACGCGCTCGACCTGCACATGCTGTAACACCCGCTCGATGTCGCCATCGTAGGAGGCAAGCAGCGCGTCGTAGATGCGCCGGCACTTATAGCAAAGGTCGCCCAAGCGCAGGTAATCGGCCGCAAGCGTGGTACGCCCTGATTGCACGTTCTCGGGTGGTACTGGCAGCAGCTTGGCCAACAACTCGCCGCGCAGCGCCTGCGGGATGAGAAAGATCGGATGATCATGCATTTCGCACGGCACGCGGGCATCCACGTCTTCGGCCGGAAGAAACGCATACGACGAGCTATCACGAGGTGCGTCTTTGCTACGCTCGCTGGCGCCGCTGAAGCCGAGCGTGCTGTGCCCCACACGTTCTGATGGGAAGATCCAGTTGAAGCTGTACAACGCCCCTTCAGGCAAGCGAGCGTAGGCCTCCATGCCGGCCATCACGCAACGGGTGAGTGAGCTTTTGGCCGAACCGTTGGGGCCGTGCAACAAGATCATCTTGTTCACGCGCCCCTCGCGCGCAAAGTTGGCGAGCAAGCGGTACAACGTCTCTTGCACCTGCTCTTGCCCCGCCACCCGGCCTTCGCCACCAGCAAACGGTGCGTCGAACAGCTTGAAACGTGTGACCTTGCCCGTGGGGAGCGTCACCTCGGTCTGGCCGTAGTGGTCGAATAAATCCACCAGATATTGCGCCGAGGCGCGTAGGTGGCGCCGTGGATTCTCCGAAAGTAGGGAGAAATACTCAGGAAACGATAACAGCGTATGGTCTTCGCGAAACGTCCGTTTGACTTCGGCAACGACCTTCGAGAGCAGGGGTGGCAACTCTTTGGACGCGGTGGTCATGGTGATGACCCTACCACGCAAAGTCGGTCACTTCACGCTAGCGGACAGAAACGCGGGTGTGAAATGCCGCGGCCAACGCCTCGGTAATGCCGTGTGGAAAGTGCCGACCCACGCCGGTCACGAGCGTGACGTGCTGGTCGGCAAACTCGATGTGCGGCAGCTTGGCCGACAGCGCCACCAACGCCCGCGCGGCCCGCAACAACGCCACCAGCTTCTCGGCGGGCTCCAGCTCGGCAGGTAGTATGTCGATGAAGGTCGGCACGCCGTCACCGGTACAACGTGCCGCAAGATAGGCCGCCACCGCTTGCGAACGACTGTCGAGCCCCATGCCGGCCAGGTTTTGGATGATGTAGGCGCTGTGCGCCTCGGGGGCGATCGGATCGATCGAAGAACCCAAATCCATCAACGCCGCGGCCGTGCTGAGCACCACGCGCGCTTGCGGATACAGATGATGCACCGGCTTGAAGAGGTTAAACAAGCGCTCGCTCATCGCGACGGCGTCGGCGGTGAGGGTCGGCTTCAGGCCAAAACGCTTGCGCAGAGCCTTGATAGGCGGCTTTACGGCGGCCGCTTCGGCCAAGCGTTGCACAGTACCGTCGCGCAAACCGGTGCCAGGCACCAAGAAATGCTCAACCCCAAACACCCGACAGACTGCGAGGATCGTGAGCACCGACGGAATGATAATATCGGCGCGATCGGGTCGAATCTCAAAACGCTCAATGCGCTCGGCCGGCCCCACCGAGGCTAGGCGCACAGCACCTTGAGCTAGCGCCCGCACATCGATGCCCGGATAGAAATGCGCGTCGGCAGGAATCAACCGAGCCAACACGTCCAAGTTGCCCCCCGTGCCAATGGCCAACGGGATGCGCCGCGGACGCACGTAACGCTTAAGGTCGCGCTCCACGCCGTGCGCCAACGCTTTAACTTCACGCGGGGTAAGCGCGCGCAGCATTTGCGGATGCGAACGAATCAACCGCACGGTGCCGAGCGGCAGCGAACGGCTAAGTCCGCCGCCGGCGCGGTAGAGCTGCAGACTGCCGCCCCCCAAATCGACCAGCAGCGTATCATCGGCCACGGAACCCAGGGCCCGGCACAAGGCATCGCGTGACAGGCGCCCTTCTTCTAGGCCGCTAATAATCTCCACCTCGATACCGGTGGCCTTGCGGATAGCCGTCACCACGGCGGGCCCGTTCTTGGCATCACGCATCGCCGAGGTCGCTACCGCGCGAAACTGGTCCACGTGGTGCTCTCCCAAGATCCGCTGAATATCGCGAAACACGTCGACCAAAGCCCGCACCTGGGGCGCACGAATCGTACCGGAGGCAAACACGTCTGCCCCCAAGCGCATTCCATAACGATGATAGGCAGTATCGATGATGACGCCCAACGGGCTCACCCGAGTGATCGACAAGCGAATGGCGCTGGAGCCGACGTCAATAGCGGCAAAACAGGGCATGCTTAGCAGTTATCAGGAACCACGGTGTCGGGTCCACCGGCCTTGGCGTGCGCGCGGCTTAAGGATAGGAATCGGCCGTGCCCCTACATCGCCTC
The DNA here is from genome assembly GCA_022703175.1 of Myxococcota bacterium. Classification (GTDB taxonomy): domain Bacteria; phylum Myxococcota; class XYA12-FULL-58-9; order XYA12-FULL-58-9; family XYA12-FULL-58-9; genus JACRCV01. Next base: position 25,233 of record JAKLEG010000006.1, read on the forward strand.
AAGCTTAGTCGCGTCCCTGGCGCTGGACCTGTCCGCCGAGCCATCGGTCTATTGCTCATGGCCTTGCCGCTTGCTCTTGGCGGCGCCCACCCCGAGGTCAATGCAATCGCGGCGATCACAACGATTGTGCTCTTGCATTATTTCTTAAGACGCAAAGACAAGGACACGCCGCTTGCGGCCAACCTCCCCACGGTGGTGCTCGGGGCAGCACTCGCCATGACGCTCTTGCAACTGTTGCCGTTGCCAGTGGCACTGTTGCGTTGGATCGCGCCCCGCACCGCTGAGCTGGTGACTCTGCCACCGCTTCCTGCTCCCACGTTTGCCACGTTGTCGCTCGATGCCCCTGCGACCGCACATGAGGCCATTAAACTCGTGCTCTACCTTGGTGGTTCTCTCCTTGCGCTGTCGCTATTTGCAGACAAACGCCGCGAGCGCGAGTTGTTTTCGTGGATCGGCTTGGCCGGCACGGCCGTGGCGGCACTGGGCCTACTGCATGCCCTGGCGCGGTTGGACCGGCCATTCGGCGCCTTCGGACTGCCCTCCGAGGGTTTGGTGTCGACGTTTATCAATCCCAACCATCTGGCGGGTTTTGCGGGACTCGCAAGTTTCGTGTCGCTTGGGTTGGCGCTTGCCAACCGAGGCACGTTGCGAGCCGTCTGGGCAGTGAACGGTGCGCTCACCGGCGCCGTGGTGTTCTTGTCGTTGTCACGTGGCGGCACCCTGGCCTACCTAGGTGCCGTGTTGTTCTTCGCCGTGCCGGTGGCGCTCGACCGACCAGAACGCAAACACAATCTCCTCTGGGTACAACTGGGCTTGGTTGGCGCAATCCTGACAGCGGCTTACGTAGCTTACGCCAACATCGTGCACGAACTGTGGACGCTCGGGCGTCCCGACGCCTTTAGCAAAGCGCAGATTTGGGCGCCCGTTTGGACGATGGTTCAGGACTTCTCGGCTTGGGGCGTGGGCCGCGGCGCAATGGCCGGCATTTACACCTTGTATAGTCCGTTCGCAGACACGGTAACCTTCACTCACCTGGAAAACGAGTGGCTGCAGCCGTTTGTAGATTGGGGCCTACCGATGGGACTCCTATTCGTCGGTGCCATCGGCTTCTGCTTTGTCCAAGCACTTCGCCGTGCGGTCGGGAAACCAGCTCGTCTTGGTGCGGTAACAGGACTGTTGTTCCTGGGCGTCCACAATCTGGGCGACTTCAATCTGACACTGTCTGCCGTGGCGTTGCCTGCATGGATGATGCTCACAGTGCTTGCGACGCAGCCCTCGCACTCTGACACCAAAGAAAAATCGAAACGCTGGTTGGAACGCCTAGGCAACTTACGCCCGAGCTATAACGTTGGCATGCTCGGCGCCGCAGTGCTCTCAATCCTCGTTGTCGTTTGTGCCGTCCCCGCGATTCGTTTCACATCGGCGCGCGACACCCAGAGGCTGCACCAACTCTTGGTGGCGTACCCGAAGCAGATACCGCAACTCGAAACTATTCACACGATTCTTGCGCGCCACCCGGCCGATGCGATGTTGCCTTTGTCGACTGCTGAGCGCCTACTCGCCATCCCAGCCCAACGACCCCTGGCTTTGCGCTTTGTGAATCGCGGCCTCTACCTAGCCCCGCGCTACTACGGCGGCCATCTGCTCGCGGCCCGCGCGCTGATGACGTTGGGACATACAAACCAGGCGTTGCTCGAATATCGCACAGTAGCCGAACTCGAACCGCATCGCATCGCAGTGCTCGCCGAGGAGGTCTTTGCCCACACCCGCTCGCTTGGGACTGTCCAACAGTTGGCCACGACGTCAACGGATGTGCGACTTGGAATTGCCAATTTTCTGTTGCGACAACATGCCGCAGAGGAAGCCCTCGCTGTACTGGACGCCGCCCCACAAGTAGAAACACCGGCTGCCTTTGAACTCGCGGTTCGCGCCCTGTTCGAAACGGGCCATGCGGCCGATGCCGCTGCCCGCGCCGAGGACGCTGCAAGGCGTTGGCCCGGCCAAACCAGCGCCTACCTTGTACAGGGCCAAGTCCTCGCAAGTCGGGGCGAAACCAGTGATGCGCTGGCCGTGTTGCAGAAGGGTATTGAGTCAGCCGTCGACCCAACGCCGTTGTACCAACAGGTGATAGGCCTCCTCATCCAGCAACAACGTTACGAGGAAGCCAAGCGCTACGCCAAGCGCCTACTCGACAATCTTGCTCCAGGGCCCGCCAAAGCACAGGCGACTTGGCTACTGGGAGACATCCACGCCCGCGAGGGTGCCCGTGCGACGGCGTTACGTGAGTATCAAAAGGCGCGCGACTTGGATCCGACGAACGTCAACTATCGGGTCGGCATCGCCAACCTCCGCGAGGCCATGGGCGACCTTGGCGGAGCTAAGAACGAACTGGAATCGGCCGCGGCGTATGCACCGGCAGGGTCGGGGGTGAGGGAGGCGTTGGAACGATTGAAGGGGCGCATGCAACAAGCAGAGGACAGACTCCGGAACGAGGTGTTTCTCAAACCACCACCCTAGAACTGGAAGTAAATGAACGCGGTGCTGGTGGTGTCGAACATCATCGTAAGCGTCAACGCGACCACGTAGAACGCCGGCCGCAGCCAATACGATAGCTCGCTAATTCCCGTCACGTCGGGGTTGCGATCCCAGAGCTTCTTCAAGAGCGGTTCGGCGACAAGATACGCTGCAATTGCGCCAAGGCAGGTCAGGTAGTCGTTGACACCGTAAGCAGGCGTGAGGTTCTGCAAGGTGAACATCTCCCCGAACAACTCAAACGCCTGTGAAACTGACGTGGCGCGAAATAGGACCCAACCGGCATTGACCAAGGCGACAGTTGCGACAAAGCCAATTCCGCCCCAAACACTGCCGACAAAGGCCGGTAAACGACGCCCGACGGGTTGGCAGAGGCGATGCGTGACCATGAGCACACCGTGCCAGACGCCCCAAAGGACGAAGGTAAGACCCGCACCGTGCCAAAGACCGACGAGTGCCATCGTAAAAACCAAGTAAGCATGCCGCAGCCAGATTCGGCGCCCAGCCTTGAGGTTCAGTGGGAAGAACACGTAGTCGCGAATCCAACGCGATAGGGTCATGTGCCAGCGGTTCCAGAACTCGCTTGGACTTGTGGCGTGATAGGGCAGGTTGAAATTCTCGGGGAACACGAAGCCAACCAGGCGTGCAGAACCAATGGCGATGTCCGTGTACGCAGAAAAGTCGAAATAGATCTGTAGGCCAAAGGCCAAGGCCAAAACCCAACTGTCGAGCCCTGAGACCTGCGAAACATCGCCCGCAAAGCCGCGATCTACAAATTCCGCAAGCGCATTGGCTATAACCAGCTTCTTAACAAGGCCCGCAAGAACCCTGTCGACCCCGTAGAGCGTGGACGCTGCAGTGACAGGGCCAAGCGCGCTCAATTGTGGCGCAAACTCTTTCAGGCGAAGAATGGGGCCCGCGACCATGTGCGGCCAAAAGGCCGGAAAGAGCAAAAACCGGCGAAGTGGCTGCAGTTCTTCGCCTCCTTTGTAGACGTCGATCAGATAGCTCACGCACTCAAACGTGTAGAACGAAATACCAAGCGGCAAGATGATGCCGGGAAGGCTCCAGAGACTGTCGGCCGGTCGCATGAGGTTGATGAGATCAACAAGAAGGCCGGTGTACTTGAAGACACCGAGAACCAGCAGAATGGCAGCGATAGGAAGAATCAGAGCGCGCGGCCTGCCGCGATGACGAGCAATGCCCCGACCGGCCATGTAGGTGAAGGCGCCTAGCCCTAACAGCACAACCAAGAAGCGCACATCCCACCACGCATAGAACACGAGGCTCGCTGCAAGCAGTACGTATTCCCGCGCAATCCCGCGCGTGAGTCGTATGACCAGTACTGCGAGAACGAGGAAGACCAAGTAGGTATAGCTCGTGAACAGCATCTACAGCGCCTCCAACAAATGCGGACCGAAGGCTTGATAGAGGGCCGACGCAAGCGTGCGATGACCAGCCTCGCTGATGTGGATCGGGTCGGGGCCATCAATCCAGTAACCCCATTCGTCAGCAGGTACCGCGTGCTCAAGGTTGGCAAACCTGCACCGCGGAGCCACGCAGGCGGCAGCGATGGCATCGAGGTACGCTCGGTGCTCTTCGGCGTAGAACATGGCGACCTTGGGGTTGACGGGGGCGTTGTACAAGTAGACCGACGCGCCGCTCTCCGTCAGCATGGCCAACAGGTCCTCAAGGGCATGGATGTTTTGTGCGTAGGGCGCCCCGGTGATGTGGCGTCTGCTGGTGGGAGATATGCCGAGCAACCGGACGCGCGCGGTGTAGAGCAGACCAAGCAAAGATGCCCGAAGTTGTTGGCGATTTCGATAGACAGCAAGTGCCGTGGCGGCCTCTCGGATAGCCAACTCGACCCGCTCTTGGATGGACTCGCCGACCCGGATTGTAGGCTCGCCGGCATCAGACCTGGTCTGAGAAGCAAATAACGGAGCGTAGGCTCGCTCTGAATGCGCGGCCGCCCAGATATCGACGTGTCGCGCAAACTGCGGGTCACGCAACAAGGTGGCGAAACCTGCACGAATCCCGCCCTTGCGAAACATGTCGAAGCTCGCCTGGACCAGGATCGCACGAGGAGGTGTCGTAGGAACCTTTGCCCAGTAGATCCCCTGCCAGAGGGCCTCGACAAGATTCTGGTTGGGCGCAGCGGCGTTGTAGAATTGTACCTTTCGCCCCGTGTCGGCCTCGATCCGCGCGGCGAGCAAATCACTTGTAAGGGACGCAGGAGCGAAGGCGGAGGCATCGGCATTGGGCGGCAGCGAGGCCGTGTACTGTTGCGAGTTCCCAATCACTAGGGCTTGCGGAGCTTGCTCTGGGTTGCGGACACGTGCGAACGCCGCGAGCAAATCATCACCGTGAGAAATGTCATGTGCACCCGGTGACTCGACAACCTGCTGCATGGAAGTCCGTCGACCGGAGTCGGTGAGGCGCTGGGCCAACCAACCCGCACAATCAAACGTCCCGGCGACAGCCAGCAAGCCCAACGTCAAGGCGGCCAGGCCCGTCATGCGAGCGACGTGAAGTTCGATACCACCCGCGCATTTTGGGTCGCTAAGAGCCGAAGCACCCAACCGACGTTCCATTGGTCTGTTCTCCTCAGTGTGCCCATGAGCCTGACTGGGTACGACTGGAGCGCGGCCTCTAGGCCCTGCGAAACCGCTCTACAATCAAGGCTATGCGAGCAACCGTGTCGAAATCCTCAGGTTGGACCTCGCTGGCCGGAATCTCCACACCAAATGTATCTTGAAGGTCCAGGATCAAGTCCACGATAGACATGGAATCCAACAACCCGCCCGACACGAGAGGCGTTTCGTCACCAACCGCAACACGTCTATTCAGCCGCGTGGCGACCAAACGCCGAATCGACTCACGGTCCACGGTGCGTATCTCCGACGGCATGAACTACCTCACCAGAACGTCATTGGCTGCCCACAGGTCGAGAGCCTCTCAACCCGAGTGCGCGCATACCACGTGTGACAGCCCCAGCAACAGGCACAAGCTCACGGGTACAAGCGGCCGGCACGACGGAGAGAGAGAAGGCTCTAGGTGGCGGCCTCCGGGCGCACTCTGGCTGAGTCGAAATCGTCGAGTCCGCCAGCAGCCACAATGCGTGCCCGGGTTTCAACTCGCGAGATCTTGCCTGCGGTGCTCTTGACGATCCACTTGGGCGGCACGACGAACACCCGATACGGCGCAATGCCACAAACCGTGGCTACGCTTTCGCGAATGCCCAACTCGATCTCTGCCTGCCGTGAGAGCGTGTTGGCGTTGTCAACCTCGGCAACGAGCACCAACCGCTCGGTGCCCGCGACCGCGTCCTCGAACCCCAAGGCAACCACGCGTCCGGCATGGACGCCGGGCAATGCACCCACGGCATTCTCGAGATCCTCGGGGTAGATGTTCACGCCGCCTACAATGATGAGATCCTTCTTTCGCCCAGTGACGAACAGATGGCCGCGAACCATGGCCCCCATGTCACCTGTGCGATACCACCCATCAGTGAACGCGGCCGATTGGGCCGGCGTGTCTAGATACCCAACCATCACTGAGCCGCTGCGCAGCCAAATCTCGCCGATCTCGCCTTCTGGGAGCGCGCCGCCCGCGGCACTGGCCACGCGCACATCAAAACCAGCCACCGGCACGCCGCACGAAACAAGGACCCGGCCGTTTTGGGCAACCTCCTTGAGCCGCCCGGCACCAAATGCCTCGCGGCAAACCTGGAGACGCAAAGGCGGATCGACGTCCGTCGATTGGGTAACGGCAAAGGTCGCCTCCGCCATCGCGTAGCAGGTGTGAAGCGCTGCGGCCCGCAAGCCATTGGAGGCAAATCGCTCTGCAAAGACGTCCATGCTCGCGGCGCGCACGGGCTCTGAGCAGTTGATCACTCCCCTGAGCGTCTCTAAGACAAGTGGTTCACTGCCGTTACGGACCCTTGAGGCCATGAAGGCGTAGGCAAAATTCGGCAGCCAGCAGTGAGTGGCCTTGGCACGGCCGATTTCGCGCAGAAATGCCGTAGGGTCCATCACCCATTCCATCGGCGCGTGCAGAGTCAACGGCAGCCGGAAGGCGAACGGCAGGAGCAGGCAGGCTACCAAACCCATGTCGTGGTACAGCGGCAGCCACGAGATCACGTGGTCGGTATCACGCAACGCCAACGCCCTGGCGTACGCATCGAGCTGACGCGCCAACAAATCATAGGAGATTGGCACCGATTTCTGAGTACCCGTGGTGCCACCAGAGAACTGAATGAAGGCAACGCCTTCGCGTTGTGGGTCGGATGGTACTGGCACCGCCTCGGCCGCCAGAGCCGATGGAGCCAGAACTTGCGTATCGCCCAACTCCTGCCCCAAGGCCTCGGCCATGGGGCCCTCAGTGACAAGCCAGCGGGCCTGGAGACTCGCCAACACAGCCCGCAAATTGCGCTGATACTTGCCACGGTCCATCTTGACGGTGGGCCACGCGACGATAGAAGGCACGAGCCCCAGGTAGAGGGCGCCGAGAAAAGTTGTGGCCAAGCACTCTGTGTGTGGCAACAACAACGCCACACGTTCCCCACGCCGACAGCCACAGCTGTGCAATGCCCCCGCGCGCCTGCGCACAACCTCGGCGAGCTCGCCGTAGGTCAGATCTCGGTGGTCGCGCGCCGGCCCGATGCGCAAACGCAGCGCACACCGACTCTTGACCTCCGCGAGGTCAGCAAACGCAACCAGATCAGGGATATCGGCCGACAGTCTCATCGCAGTGGTAGTGGCGAGCTGGCGAAGACAAGTCAAGAAGCCACAAGCCACTCACTGGGCTTGCGTGTTAGGGGTGACCGCTTCTACAGTGGCGCGCACCTGGCCATGACAAGTAACGAACCTATCCCCGAAACTTCAGTTGTAAGGCGAGGGGACAGAACTGCGATCACCGGCGACCAAGCGCCCGTGGGCTCTGCAATGGTGGCAACATTCACCAAGGCGCTTCTCACTCTCTGTCTATGGGCGTATCGTGCCAGCTGAGCAACACCGCCGCCTGCGCTCGCGTTGGCTTGCTGCCACATTGAGCACCGTAGTCGGCTTGTTGTTGTCCGATGGTTTCCTCCGCCTGGCTGGCTGGCCTGCCCCGGGCTACTACCTTGATGGCCATGGGCCGCTGCCGCTGCGGCTTCCCGGCAAGCAAGGGGGTGCATATCCGAGTGGCCACGGTCGGCTGCTGCATTATGACTACGACGTAGCTTGCGATGCCAATACCGACGGGTTTCGAGAGCGCGAGCGGACACCAAAGACGCCGGGCGAATGGCGCATTGGAATCCTCGGCAACTCTTTCGCCGCAGGTGTTGGTGTTGAGGCCGATGAACGGTTTCCAAGCATCTGGTTTGGCGCTCGGCCGGAAGTCGGCAACTACGCACGCTCAACATTATGGAACCTGTCAACGCCGTGGTGCTCTACACATTGTGAGGCGGAAATCGCCGAGGCATTCGCACCCCGCTACGAACTCGATGAACTGATCCTCGTCTTCTACGGAGGCTCGGATCTGGCGGGCAACATGCAGGGATCGCAGATCGGGCCCTCACCACCAGTGCGGTCGCAAGTCGTCGATGAACTACGTGTTGTGCTCCGAGAGAACTGCCGGCTCTGCAGCTTGGTGTGGATCCAAGGCCTGCGCTCCTTTGCATCATTTTCTCCCGCCGGCGTGTTCGACACGCACGAGATGGAGCGAGTTTGGCCCGCCACGAAACAAGCCTTGGATAAATTTGCAGCGGCCGCAGGCTCACGCCCGGTCTCTGTTTGGTATCTGCCACCAGTTGCCGAATGGTCAGATACAACCTGGGCGAAATCCGTTGCAGAATTCGGCTATGACAAGAACGCCCGCCACCTGGCTCGCAACATGGTTGCAGCCTGGGCTGCAGCAACTGAGGTTGCATTTGTGGATCTCGGTACCTCGCTCCGAGATTCCTGTACGGTAGCTGAGTGCATGTTTTCCATAGAGCCACATCTCAACGCCCGCGGCCATGTCGTGGTCGCCCAGGGCTTATTGAGCGACGGCCTACACCCGCGACCATGAAAAGGGCAGCAAGACAATTATTGCCTCGTTGTGGTGAGGAGAGGGATCACAGCGGCAATGCCGTGGGTGGCGTTGAAGGCGTCTGGTTGGGCCACGATCGAAAATGTCTCGCAAGACTGAATGACTCCTGGAGATTCACAACAAGATCGACGGTTGCCCTGGTCGCAAATGACGAGTTGTGCCGAATCGCAGCGCGGTTGGGAAAGGCTGAACAGAATACACTCCGAGTGGCAGGTTTCATCGGACTCATGCGGGCGAGTCAGCCGCACAGGTGGAACATTGCTACCAGTTTGGCTCAAGCTTGCGCGCCACGTTTAGCCGCTCCAGTGGAGCCACGCACTTGAACACGATTACGACACAACAACCAGGCGATGTTGATCCGATGTTGAACGCCGGCGGAGTTGTGGTGGCCCGCTATGACGCTCCCCGGATGCATATCTGGATGGGTGCAGCGATCGCACTTGTCACGGCGATTGGGCTCGCTCGCAACGCTTTCGTAGGAGACGCGGCGCCCAATGGCTTTGCGGTGGCCGCCACCCTGGTATCGATTCTGGTGCTGTTATTTGTGGGCCGCAACCGCGACCCGGTGACCTCAGCCATGCGCACCGGCTTCCACGGCGGCATGTTCGGCTTCTTCTTGGCGATGCCGGTGCTGGGATCTACGACAGCAGAACAGCTGCTCTCCGAGAGAACGGTCGAAACGGTGGGCTGGTCGCTGGTACTCACCGTGCTGGGGTTTGAAGCCGGTTATTGGTCTCGGGCGTTACGACAGCGCTCGGAGCACGCGGATTCTACCCTGCCTCGTATTCCTCCGCGGGTTGTGAGGCTTCTCAAATGGTTCATGCTGCTGGGGGTCGCGAGCTGGGCGGTGGTGATGCTCGATTCGGCCGTCGCTGGCGGCGTGTCGTTTTGGGACGTGGCCTTGACGATGCGCGGCGACGTTGCCGGTGCCGACTACTCGCGAGCGCCGACCATCAACCCGTACCTGGGAGGTTTGCTGGCCAGCGCCACTTACTTGGCTGCAGCCTCTGCTTCGGTTTTGCTAACGGTACACAACCCGCAGAACCGACTGCTGCGTTACAGTTGCTGGGCGATCCTTTTGGTATGCGCATTTATTGGCTGGCTACGCGGCTCTCGAGCGATGTTCCTGTACGCCTTTGCCCCCATTCTCACCACTCTGTGGCCACGTTTCTCGTCAAACATCCTGTCGCGAGGCGCCCGCGTGCTCGTCGTTGCCATTTGCCTCGGCTTAGTCGCTTTGGCCTGGGGCGGCCAGAGTGCGTTGCGTGGCGGGGACATCCGGCGCTACGAACAAGAGACTATCGACATTTCCCCCGCGGCCTATGCCCACGGCGCCTTTGACATTTTTGCCGAGCTGGGCCCCATCGTGGAGGCCTTCCCCAGCCTATTCCCCTACCAATACGGCAAGTCGCTTATCCCGCTGGTATTGGGTTGGCTGCCGCGACCCCTGTGGGAAAGCAAGCCGTACCCGTTTTCGCTGTACGCTAACCTTATCCGCGGCGAGTCACTTGAGCATCGAAGCGCCAGCCTCGCCGTGGGTCTCACCGGGGAAGGCTACGGCCAGGGGGGCCTGCTGGGAGTATTGCTCTACGCCGCACTCATGGGCTTTTTGTGCCGGTTCGGAGACGAACGGCTAGGGCGCTTTGCCCGCCACCACCCGCTCCGCCTGCAACTGGCTGCCATTTGCGCCATTTGGGCCGCGATGATCGTGCGCGGCAGCCCGCCCGAGATGTTCTACATGGGGCTCTTTGTTTGGCTGTTCGTGTACTTACTCGCGCGCTACGTGAGCAAGCATTGCATGGTGCAACCGACGCGGAGTTAGAGGCCGTGCGCTACGCCTTGGCCGTCTCGTCTTCTTCGGTGTAACGCGACTTGTAGTAGTAGTAGCGGTAGTAGCGACCGTAATGACGATCTTCGAGATCGACGCTGTTTAGCACCACGCCAAAGATGCGGCCGCCGACATCTTGGATGCGGCGCTTGGATTGGTAGGCCAACTGCCAGGTGGTGTGGCCGGCGTTGATCACCAGCACCACGCCATCCATCATCGAAGCCAACACCAACGCATCGGTGACCGGCGTGACCGGCGGCGAGTCGTAGATCACGCGATCGTAACGCGTGGCTAACTCTTTGAAAATATTACGGAATGAGTCGGTATGCAGGAGCTCGGCGGGGTTGGGCGGAATGGGGCCGCAGGCCAAGATATCGAGCCGCTCGATGGGCGACTTGATGATGGCCTGTTCGAGCGTGACGTCGCCCAAGATGACGTTGGAGAGGCCCGCGTCGTTGTCGACCTTGAAGCTCTTGTGCAAGCGCGGCCGGCGCAAGTCGGTGTCCACCAGCAGAATGCGCCCGCCGGCCTGGGCCATGGTTATGGCCAAGCTTGTG